>DASPYH010000160.1:0-12326 GCA_035636875.1 Mycobacteriales bacterium
CCTCGCGGTGCAACAGGATCACCATGTCGGCGTCCTGCTCCAGACTGTTGTGAGCGATGATCCCGTCGGCGATGAAGTTGTGCGTCCCCTTGACCGTCGCGTCATAGACGGGTTGGGCACCGAGGGCCTCGATTCCGATGACGCGGTCCCAGAACACGTCGTCCTCGGCGACCGCCCGCAACTCGGTGGAGTCGAGGGCACAGCGCAGCATCCTTTCTCGGGACGCGCCGGTCCGATAGAGACTCGAGCCGCAGTAGTTGGTGCCCATCGCCGCCTGGAACTGCCGTTCGGTGATCCCGGCGCGGTACCGCTCGGCCTTGACGAGGTCCCACGCTTCGCGCGGCAGGGTGTCGACGTTGGTGTTGGTCGCTCTGTCGTCGATTGCGACGAGCAGCCGTCGGGCTGTTTCGCCGCGGCGGCCGTGGACGCCGATCTCCCGGCAGAACATGCGCAGGCTCGGGCCGTCCGCGATGGTGACGTGGTAGCTGGGCCGGTAGTCGGCCTTCGTGACCGTCTTGACGCGGGCGATCATCCCGAACCGGGAGAGCAGCAGCACGACGCCGTCGGCCAGCGGCCGGCTGGTCGTCGCGTAGTAGACCTTGGCCGCAGTACTGGTGCCGGGCTTGGGCGTCGTGACGCTGCCATCGGTCGCCCAGAGGTGCCGGAGGAACACGGCGATCTCGCTGTTGCTTGCCGAGTGCAGCACGTCGGGGATGCGCTTCTCGTAGGATCGGCGGTCCTCGATCCCCAGCTCACGGAACCAGGCGTGCAGAGGGTTTCCTCGGCCATACGTGCAGTGGTATGGGGCGGGGAGGTAGGTGTGCCACCAGCGGCCCTGCTGGACCCGCCGGGGGCTGATCCCGAACTCGGCCGCCGCCGCCGTCTCCACGAACTCAAGATTCGCCTCGTCGTCCGAGGTGTAGTGCACGGGTTGGCTACGCAGGACACAGCCGTCGCCGAGAAGATGCGCGAGCAGTCCGAGTCGGCTGTCGGACCAGCCGAGCCCCACGCTGACCGGCTCGGGGGTGCGTCGCGGGATCGCGATCCGGTCGCCGACCGCAATGCTTCCCAGCGACGTCCAGCCGTTGAAGGCGAGGAACCGGTGGTCGCCGGTTGCCTTCACCGTCCGGCCAGAGGCGAGTTGGAGCCGGTAGGCGGGCTTGACGCCGGAGCGGAACACGTTGGTGATCGGCGCCGGGACCAGCCGTCTCCGCTCGTCCATGGACCACACCAGGACGCCCTCGTGCCCGTTGTCCAGCAGCTCACGGAAGGTGACCGGGGCGCCGGTGTCCGCGCGGAGCACCGTGGTGTCCTCGGTCATGCAGCCGCTCTCCCGAAGGTCGGAGAGCATCGGCTTCTTGTCGGTGCGCTGCTCCGGACCGCGGTTGAGCTGGCTGATCGCCACCACCGGGACGTCCAGTTCCTTGGCGAGCAGCTTGAGCGACCGGGAGAACTCGGAGACCTCGACCTGGCGGGACTCGACCCGCTTGCCGCTGGTCATCAGCTGCATGTAGTCGATCACGACGAGCCGCAGGTCGTGCCGCTGGCGCAGCCGCCGCGCCTTTGCCCGGATCTCCATCATCGTGAGGTTGGGCGAGTCGTCGATGTAGAGCGGGGCGTCCGCGACCTCACCCATCCGCCTGGCCAGCCGCGCCCAGTCGTCGTCGCTCATGTGCCCCGACCGCATGTGGTGCAGCGGCACCTTCGCCTCGGCAGACAGCAACCGCATCGTGATCTCGGACTTGCTCATCTCCAGCGAGAAGATCACCGCGGACATCCCGTGCTTGATCGAGCACGCCCGCGAAAAATCCAGGGCCAGGGTCGAGTTGTGTGTCGGCACCATCGACCGGCTCACCAGGTAGAGGTGGTCGTCGTTGTCGACCTGTACGCAGCGCACCGGCACGCTCGGCACCGGCCGCACGTCGACGACGTACCGACGACCGGCCGTGCGGGTCGCCGGCACCTGCCGCTGCGCCTTGCGGGTCAGTCGGAACACCGGATCCGCGGGGGTGAAGGTCACCGTGTAGCAGGTTGACGTCCCGGGCCGGCGTCCGTTGACCGGCTTGGTCGTCATGCTGGCGCGGTAGCCAAGGCTCAGCACCAGCTCAAGCGTGCCCTCGGCGAGACGGCGGTTGGTCACCGCGAACTGCACGGTGCCCGCCACGGACACCGTGCCGTCCGTGTCGAGCAAGCCGGCGAGCAGTGCACGCCGCTGGCTTTCGGAAGCGCGCAGGTAGACGGGCGGTATGTGCTTGTCGCTGGCCCCCGCCGAGTGGCCGTCGCCCAACCAGGCGCCCAGAACGTACGGCGGGAGCGGCAGCTGCCGGTCCGGCAACTGCAGCGCGCCCGCCACGGCGATGGCGTGGTTGGGTCGCCGGTCGGCCGACGAGCAGCGCAGCGTGGCGGCCATCTCCTCCGTCGTCACCACGTCCGCGTGCTCGGCCGCGTGCCAGACGTTGACGGGTCTGACCACGCGGTCCGCGAGAGCGCTTGCGAGCCGTCGACGCGAGTAGGCCAAGGTGTGGCGCTCGTAGGTGCGAGGAGGACCGGCGGACCTGGTCATGACGGCCCCGGCAGCGCCAAGGCGCTGCGCGACGGTGTGGACGACGGCGCCGAACTCCTGACCGACCTCGCCGACGATGTCCTTCCGCGTGACCAGCCGATCCATCTCGATCATCGCTCGCGCAGCGACCGCTTCCACCCGTCGGATCGAGTCGTGCGGCCAGTAGAAGCGCGGGCCGAGCAGCTCCGTCATCGCCCGGCGGGACGCGCGTGTCGTCGTCTTCCACTGGTGCTCGGCATCCGCAACAACCACGGTCCCGTCCGAGAACTCGACCTCATAGCAGGCCCGGTCGTGCATCACGTCAGTTGCGGCGACCACGGTGGTGGGCCGCCCGTCGGCCCCGAGCAGCCGGTCGCCGACCGCCACCTCGCCCATCGTCGTCCAGCCGTCCGGCGTCGGGAGCGGGGTGTCAAGGGCGAGCGCCTTGCCGATCGCGGGTCGGGCGGCGATGATCACCATCTGTCCGGGGTGCAGGCCGTTGGTGATCTGGTCGAGCTCCGAGAAGCCGGTGGGCACGCCGATGCTGGTGCCGCCGCGGGACGAGATCGCGTCGATCTCGTCCATCGTGCCCTGCAGCAACTGCTCGAGCCGGACGTAGTCCTCGCTGGTGCGCCGCTCGGTCACGTCGTAGATCTCGGCCTGGGCGCGGTCGACCACCTCGTCCACGTCGCCGCCCTGCCCGGAGGCCGCGCCGTAGCCGAGCTGGACGATGCGGGTGCCGGCCTCGACCAGCCGGCGCAGCGTCGCGCGCTCGGCGACGATCTCGGCGTAGAAGCCAGCGTTGGCGGCGGTCGGCACCGAGGAGATCAGGGTGTGCAGGTAGGGCGTGCCGCCGACGCGCAGCAACTGGCCGCTGCGGGTCAGCTCGGCGGAGACGGTGACCGGGTCGGCCGGCTCGCCGCGCCCGTAGAGGTCGAGGATCGTGTCGTAGAGGACCTGGTGGGCCGGCCGGTAGAAATCGGCGGACCGGAGCACTTCGACCACGTCGGCGATCGCGTCCTTGGACAGCAGCATGCCGCCGAGGACCGACTGCTCGGCCTGCAGGTCCTGCGGCGGCTGCCGGTCGAACTCGGACTGCCGCACCATCCCAAGGTCGTCCGCGACCGCCACTGCCCACCCCCCTCCGCTCGAACCCGTGCCCTTATCTTCTCGAACACGTGTTCGAGCGGCAAGTATCTTCCGGGCGAGACTAGGGGGGTGTCGGACGGCCGACAACGACGGCCTGGGGACCGCCGTGGGGACAGGTTGTGGACGAAGTGGCCGGGCCTGTGGGCCGGTCGTGGACGGGCCTGTGGGTAGCGCTGTGCGACGCTCCGGTGCGGCTGGTTGACCTGGGCATCCGGGTTGCACAGCCTGTGGAGGGAAGAAACTTCGACGCTCGATCAGCGGGCCGGGTCAAAATGCCCGTGCGCGTCGCGGCGGCCGGCACCGCCTGGTCGCCGCTCCCCGGGCGGCCGCGCGCCGAAGTCGGGTCACGAGGGCCGACGGCGCGAGCGGCGCCGCCGGGTCGTACCGACTAGGCCTTGACGACTTCGACCGGAATCGTCGCGGTCACCTCGGGGTGCAGCACGACCGGGACGTCGTGCCGGCCGAGCGACTTGATGCCGCCGGAGAGCTGCAGCCGGCGGCGGTCGAGTTGCGGGCCGCCGGCGGCCTGCACTGCCGACACGACGTCGGCCGCGGTGACCGAGCCGAACAGCCGGCCGCCCTGGCCGGCCCGGGCCGGCAGGCGTACGGACAGCCTCTCCAGCTCGGACTTGATCTCCCGGGCGTGCCCGAGGTCACGGACCTGGCGCGCGTCCCGGGCCCGCCGGATCGTGGCGACCTGCTTCTCGCCGCCGCGGGTCCACGGCATCGCATAGCCGCGCGGGACCAGATAGTTGCGCGCGTACCCGTCCCGGACCTCGACGACGTCGCCGGGCGAGCCGAGTCCGGCGACCTCCTGGGTGAGGATCAGCTTCATCGTCCGGGCCTCCTCAGCGCGCCGTGCTCGTGTACGGCAGCAGGGCCATCTCCCGGCTGTTCTTCACCGCGACCGCGACGTCGCGCTGATGCTGGCTGCAGTTGCCGGTGACCCGCCGGGCCCGGATCTTGCCGCGGTCGGAGATGAACTTCCGCAGCAGCGAGGTGTCCTTGTAATCGATGTAGGTGACCTTGTCCTTGCAGAACGCGCAGACCTTCTTCTTGGGCTTGCGCACTGGCGCTTTCGCCATCGTGTTTCTCCGTCGAGATGTTTCGTGCGGGAAGGTGAGCTAGCTGGACTGATTCCCGGTGATGGGCTGCCCGCGTCCGCCGAACGTCCGGGAAGCGACCGTCTAGAAGGGGGGTTCGTCGTGCGAGCCGCCGCCGGCGGGAGCGGGGGGCGCGGAGCCCCAGGGGTCCTCCGACCCGCCGCCCGAGCGCTGAGCGCCACCGCCGTACCCGCCGCCGAAGTCGCTCCCGCCGCTGCTGCCCCGGGAGACCTTGTTGACCTTGGCCGTCGCGTACCGCAGGGAGGGGCCGATCTCGTCGACCTCGAGCTCGACGACGGTCCGCTTCTCGCCCTCCTTCGTCTCGAAGGAGCGCTGCTTGAGCCGGCCGGTCACCACCACCCGGGCACCCCGGGTGAGCGACTCGGCCACGTTCTCGGCCGCCTGGCGCCAGATGTTGCAGCGGAGGAACAGCGCCTCGCCGTCCTTCCACTCGTTCGTCTGCCGGTCGAACGTGCGCGGCGTGGACGCGACGGTGAAGTTCGCGACCGCGGCGCCGCTCGGGGTGAAGCGCAACTCGGGGTCGGCGGTGAGGTTGCCGACCACCGTGATGATCGTGTCGCCTGCCATCGTCGGAGACCTCCGGTCGTCTCGGGTCAGCTCGGGGTGGACTCGCGGGGTCCGTGCTACCGCAGTTCCGGCCGCAGGACCTTGGTCCGGAGCACCTCGTCGTTGAGGTTCAGCTGCCGGTCGAGCTCCTGCACCGCGGCGGGCTCGGAGGTGAGGTCGACGACGGCGTAGATGCCCTCGACCTTCTTGCTGATCTCGTACGCCAGCCGGCGACGGCCCCAGACGTCGACCTTCTCGACGGAGCCGCCGGCGGTGCGCACGACGTTCAGGTACTGGTCGAGCAGCGGGGACACGGTCCGCTCCTCGACGTCAGGGTTGAGGATGACCATGAGTTCGTAGTGACGCATGGGCGTGCAGGCCTCCTGTGGACTCGGGCGGCCACGGACTCTCCGTGGCAGGAGGAGGTCGCCGCCGCTCGGGCGACGAACCGGGCCAGGTTACCGCACCGCGGGCGCGGCCAAGGTCGGGCGGGACGCGACACCGGCATACCAACCCCGCCCCGACGCGCGAGGGGGAGAGTGCCGGGTCGGGGTCCGGCGTCCACGCGAGCCGGGGCGGGGCATAGATGGGACGCGCGGCACCGGCCGGCATGACGGCCGCCGGTGGCAAGAGCGAGGCCTGGCCCGACGGGCGGGCTCGCCGTGCCGGCCCGCACGGAGCCGGAGAACGCGGCCGCTCGGGGAACCCGCCGCGCGGGCTCGCCGTGCCAGCACGCACGGAGCCGGAGAACGGGGGCGCTCGCAGAGCCCGCCGGCCGCCCCGCTGGGCCAGCTCGCACGGAGCCGGAGGACCCGGCTCGGAGAGCCCACCGGTCGGGCCCGCTATACCCTCGCCGCATGGTGCTCATCGGCGCCCACCTGCACGGTGGGGACCCGATCTCCGAGGCCCGTGCTCGGGACGCCGAGCTGGTCCAGATCTTCCTCGGCGACCCGCAGGGCTGGAAGGCGCCGCCGGACCGCTCGGCCGACGTCGCGCCGCTGCGGGAGGCCGGCATCGGGCTGTACGTGCACGCCCCATACCTGGTGAACGTGGCGACGACGAACAACCGCATCCGCATCCCGAGCCGGAAGATCCTCGACGAGCACGCGACCGCGGCCGCCGCCCTCGGCGCTCGCGGGCTGATCGTGCACGGCGGTCACCTGAACCAGGGCGACGACCCGGAGGTCGGCGCCGCCAACTGGCGGAAGACCTTCGAGCGCGCCAGGTTCGACCTTCCGATCCTCATCGAGAACACCGCCGGCGGCGACAACGCGATGGCCCGCCGGCTCGACCGGCTCGACCGGCTCTGGGACGCGGTCGGCGGCTTCGGGCCCGGTTTCTGCCTGGACACCTGCCACGCGCACGCCGGCGGCGAGGACCTGGTCGACCTGGTCGACCGGGTGAAGGCGATCACCGGCCGCATCGACCTGGTGCACGCGAACGGCTCCCGCGACGCCTTCGGCTCCGGCGCGGACCGGCACGCCAACCTGACCGACGGCCACATCGACCCCGAGGCGATCGTCGCCGTCTGCGCCGCGGCCGGCGCGCCGATCCTGGTCGAGACACCCGGCCTGGCGGAGGGTCAGGGCGCCGACATCGCCTTCCTGCGCGCCCGCCTGCCGCGTTGACCGGGCCGGCGTGATGGTCGGGGCGGTGCGCCGGCGCCCGGACGTGGTGCTGCTGGCCGTCCTGGCCACCACCGCGCTCGGCATCCTGCTCGGCTACCTGTCCAAGCTGCCTTGCACCGGCCCGCCGTACGACGCCTACGGCATCTCGTCGAACCTGGCGGCGCGGAAGTACAGCGACCTGTGCTACAGCGACATCCA
Organism: Mycobacteriales bacterium; assembly: GCA_035636875.1. Classification (GTDB taxonomy): domain Bacteria; phylum Actinomycetota; class Actinomycetes; order Mycobacteriales; family CADCTP01; genus CADCTP01. The sequence goes on from DASPYH010000160.1 coordinate 7,188, forward strand.
GCAGTTGTGGGTCGGCCGGGGCGTACGCGAGCACCTGTTCCCCTACCTCACCGGCCGGCTGGTCCCCGGCGAGCCGCCGCCCGGACAACTGGTCGGCGGCGCCGTGGAGTATCCGGTCGTCACCGGCGTCGTGATGTGGTTCGCCGGCCTCGCGGCCGCCAACGACGGTGAGTACCTGCGCAACACCGCGCTGCTGCTGGCCCCGTTCGGCCTGCTCACCGCCGCGCTGCTGGCCAGGCTCAGCGGCCGCCGCGCGTTCGGCTGGGCCGCCGCGCCGGCGCTGGTGCTCTACAGCGTGCACAACTGGGACTTCCTCGCCACCGCGTGCGTGGCCGGCGCCGTCTACGCGTGGCACCGTGGCCGGCCCGGCACGGCCGGCATGCTGCTCGGCCTCGGCGCGGCGACCAAGATCTACCCGGGCTTCTTCGCGCTCCCGCTGCTGCTCGAACGGCTGGTGGCGCGGGACCTCCGTGGCGCGGCCAGGGTCGTGGCCGGCACGGCCGGGGTCTGGGCGGCGATCAACGTGCCGGTGCTGCTCGCCAACCCCGACGGCTGGTGGGCGACGTACGCGTTCCAGGCCGGCCGGCTCGCGGACCTGACCACGAACTCGATCTGGTACTGGGGCTTCCCCCGCCTCGGAACGGACCAGGTCAACCGGTGGAGCGCCGCGCTGATCGCCGCGTCCTGGCTGGTCGCGCTCGGCGCCGGCTGGTTCGCCGCGCTGCGGACCGGGCGCTACCCGTGGCTGCAGGTCAGCGCGGCGCTGCTGTGCTCGTTCCTGCTGTTCAACAAGGTCTACTCGCCGCAGTACGTGCTGTGGCTGCTGCCGTTCTTCGTGCTGCTGCGGGTGCGCTTGGGCTGGTGGGTGGCGTACGCCGCGGTCGACCTGCTGCTGTACGTCGGACTGTTCCGCTGGTACTACGACATCACCCGGGGCGGCGACTTCGGGATCGCCAAGCAGGCCGCGATCGTCGGCGTCTGGGGCAAGGCCGCGCTGCTGGCGCTGCTCTACGTCGCGTTCCTGAGGTCAACGCCGGCGTTGCTCCGGCCGGCCAGCACCGGCCCGCTGTCCTCGGCGCCGTCCAGCACCCCGCCGGCCGGATCGTCCCCGGCTGGCCCGGCTGGCCCGGCTGGCCCGGCCGACCCGACCGACCCGACAGGCTGGCGGACCACGTCCTCCTCCGGCCGCAGCACGTCCCGCACCACCAGGGCCATCAGCGCGATCAGCGCGAGATCGCGCACCAGCACCGCGCCGAGGAACCAGTTGTAGCCGACGCCCTTGTCCCCGGTGCCGAGGAACCACAGCAGCCGCGGCACCCAGACCAGGCACTCGGTGGCCTGCCAGGCCAGCAGCGCCCGCCAGGACGGTCGGGCCAGCACGGCCAGCGGCAGCAGCCACAGCGAGTACTGCGGGCTCCACACTTTGTTGGTCAGCAGGAACGCGGCCACCACCAGGAAGAGCAACTGCGGCAACCGCGGCCTGCGCGGGGCCACCAGGCCGAGCCCGAGCACGCCGCAGAGCGCGACCAGCACCGCGAGCGTGGCGATACCGTTCACCTGGGGCGCCGAACCGCCCGGGCCGACGAGCAGCGCGTGCAGGCCGTACCAGAGCGAGTCGAAGTCCGCCGTCCGCTCCCGGTTGAGCTCGAAGAAGCGACGCCACGAGTCCGGGTAGAGCGCGGCGACCGGCAGGTTCACCGCCGCCCAGGCCACGGCGGCACCCGCCACCGCCGTCCAGAAGGCCGTCATCCGCCGCGACCGCCAGCACAGCGCGAGCAGCGGCACGAAGAACAGCACCGGGTAGAGCTTCGCCGCGACGCCCAGGCCGAGCAGCGCGCCGGCCAGCCCGGGCCGCCGGCGCTGCCACGCCACCAGCCCCGACCCGGCCAGGGCGACCGCGAAAAGGTCCCAGTTGGTGTACGCGTGCACGACCAGCAGCGGGGACAGCGCGACCATCGCCGCGTCCCACCTGCGCCGCCCGGCCAGCCGGAACGTGCTCCACGTGACGACCAGCATCGAGATCGCCAGCAGCAGCGCGGTGACGTTGAAGTACGCCTGCACGTCCGGCGCGTCCGGCAGCGCCGAACCGGCGGCGGCACGCACGTACGCCCGCGCCAGCCAGGCCGAGACGCCCATGAAGGCGCCGGTGAGCACCGGGTACTCCACCGCCTGGTCGGCGTACGGCACGGCGCCCTCGTTCAGCCGCTCGCTGTAGTAGAGCGGGATGACGTCGGAGTAGCAGAAGTGGGTGTACTGCCGGCCGGCGGTCCAGGCACCGTTCTGGCACGGCGACTTCTGCAGCCAGGCCAGCGCCAGGGTGACCAGCGTGAGCGCGAGCAGCACCCGCAGCGGGGCCCAGAACCGCGGCAGGCCGACCGCCCCGTGCCGGCCCCACGGACCGCCGATCGCACCGCTGGCCGCCCGCACGGCCGGGTCGTCGCGGGACGGCAGGAACGGGGGCCGGCCATCCGTCGCCGGGTCGTCCGGACCCCGTACCTTCACGGCCTCGGCGGGCGGGTGGTCGGCGACGGCGACGGCAGGGTCGGCGTCGGGGTCGGCAGGGTCGGGGTGGGCGGCAGGGTCGGCGTCGGCGACTGGTTCTTCGTCGGCTTCGGCTTCCGCGTCGGAGTGGGCGACGGGGTCGGGGACGGGGTCGCCGGAGGCTGCGTGGTCCGCGGCGCCTGGACCACCGGTGGCGCCGGCCGCAACTGCGGGTTGACCTGGACGTCGTTGGTCAGCTTCATCTGCTCGACGCCCTCGAGGTAGCGATCCATGAACCGCTTCCAGGTCTTGCCCGGCAGCCCGGCACCGAAGATGTTGCGGCCGTCGGCGTTCTTGATCTGCTTGAGCTTGTCGGTCCCGACCCACACCGCGGCGCTCACCTGCGGGGTGAAGCCCGCCATCCAGGCGTCGCTGTTGCCGGCGGTGTCGAGATACTGCTGGGTGCCGGTCTTGGCGGCCGACTCGCGGCCGGCGTCCAGCGGGTCCTTCGAGTACGCCGCGACCGGCTTCATCGCGTACGTGACGTCGTTGGCGACCTTCGGGTCGAGCACCTGCCGGCTCTGGTCGGAGTGCTGGTAGACCACCCGGCCGCTGCCGTCGATCACCTTGGCGACGATGTGCGAGGGGTGCAGGACCCCGCCGGCGGCGAAGACGGAGAAGCCGACGGCCTGGTCCACCGGCCGCAACTCGTACTGGCCGATGCCGATGCCGGCCGCGGTCTTGCCGCCCTGCTGCAGGGTGGGCTGGCCGTTGTCGGTGCGCTTGGCCGGCACCCCCATCTTGCGGACGGTGGCGGCGACGTTCTCCGGTCCGGCGTCGATCGCCATCTGGTAGAAGACCGTGTTGATCGAGCGGCGCATCGCCTCGAGCACCGAGCACGGGTTGCACTGCGCGTTCTCGGAGTTGCGGACCACCTTCGCCAGGCCGGGGAACGTGCGCGGCGAGGACCCGTCGTAGGTCTTGTAGAGGCTGATCTTCTTGTCGTCCGGGGTCTCCGGGCCCAGCGTCTGCTGCAGCGCGGTGGCCAGCACGTACGGCTTGAACGACGAGCCAGGCTGCCGCCAGGTCTGGGCGTAGTCGTAGCCGGTGCCCTGAGCGCCGCCGTAATAGGCGAGGATCCTGCCGGAGTTGGGCTCGACGGCGACCAGCGCCTGGCGCAGCTCGGGCGGCTGCCCGGTGAACGTCTCCTTGACCGCCGCCACCGCCGCGGACTGCGCCTTCTGGTCGATGGTGGTGACCACCCGCAGGCCCTCGGCGTTGAGCCTCGCCTCGTCGAAGCCCGCCCGGGTCAGCTCCTCGGTGACCTGGTCGACCACGTGCCCGGCCCAGGTCTTGCGCGCGTCGTCGACGTGGCCGTCGGTCTTCTTCAGCACCGCCGGGTATTTCTGCGTGTCGGCGGTGGCCTTCGGCATCCTGCCCATCGCGACCATCCCGTCGAGGACGAAGTGCCAGCGGGCCTTGGCCGCCTCGGGATGGGTCTGCGGGTCGTAGAGGGCGGGCGAGCGGATGCTGGCGGCGAGCACCGCGCCCTCGCCCACGGTCAGCTTCGAGACCGGCTTGCCGAAGTACACCAGCGACGCCGCCTGGATGCCGTACGCGCCCCGGCCGAAGTAGATCGTGTTGAGGTACCACTCCAGGATCTGGTCCTTGGAGTACTGCCGGTCCAGCTTGACGGTGACGAACAGTTCCTTGAACTTCCGGGCGAACGTCCGGTCACCCTGCGTGAAGACGTTCTTGACGTACTGCTGGGTGATCGTGGAGCCGCCCTGCAGGTCGCCGCCGCGGACGTTGTTCCAGGCCGCCCGCACGATGCCCTTCGGCGAGATCCCGGGGTCGGAGTAGAAGCTGCGGTTCTCGGCCGCGAGGACAGCCCAGCGCACGTGCGCCGGAACCGTGGTCAGCGGCACGTCGGTCCGGTTCTGCGAGCCGATCCTGGCCATGACGGTCTTGCCGTCGGAGTAGAGGATCGACGCGACCTGGTTGGAGACGAGCTTGTTCGGGTCGGGCACGTCGGTCTTGGCGTAGACGAGACCGACGGTGGCGATGCCGAGCAGGAGCATGGCGACGGCGACGAGGCCGGTGATCTTGGCGATCTTCTTGCCGCGGCCGCCGCCGGCGCCGGAACGCCGGTGGCTGCCGGGTCCATCCGGCCCAGCGGGTCCGCCTGGTCCGCCCAGTCCACCGGGTCCGCCCGGAAGGCCCGGGCCAGCGGCGCCGCCCGGGCCGCCGGGCACGCCCGGATAGCCCGGCTCGCCGTACAGGGTCCGCCGGGCAGCCGCCGCCTCCGCCGGCTGCCCCCCGTAGCCCCCGTACAGGCCGCCGACCCGGTCCCCGTCGTACGGGTCCTCCCCGGGGCCGCCGCCGTACCCGCCGTGGGCCGCCGGGCCATAACCCCCACCGGCCGGGCCGCCCGCCGGCCCGTAGCCACCGGCCGCGCCGTGCCATCCGCCCTGCCCCGGGCCGGCCGGCTGTCCGGACCACCCGCGGTCGGTGCCGTACCCACCCCCGCCACCGGCGGCGTCGCGGGGGCGGCGCGGCCCCGGGGTCCGGTCGTCCGGGCGGCCGTCGTCGTGCGTCACCTCAGCAGATCTCCCGTACTCGTGACTGCGCGGTCAACATCCCCGGTAGGAGGACGAG
>DASPYH010000161.1:0-9414 GCA_035636875.1 Mycobacteriales bacterium
TGTCCCCGCCGGACGTCCTGGGTCGGCAAGCAGTGCTCGCCGTGCATGCCAAGGGCAAGCCGTTGGCCACCGACGTCGACCTAGGCGTGATCGCCCGGCGCACGCCCGGGTTCACCGGCGCCGATCTGGCCAACGTCATCAACGAGGCCGCGCTGCTGACCGCGCGCACCAACGGCCGCTTCATCACCATGCTCTCGCTCGAGGAGGCGATCGACCGCGTCATCGCCGGACCGGAGCGCAAGACGCGGGCGATGAGCGACAAGGAGAAGAAGCTCACCGCGTACCACGAGGGCGGCCACGCGCTGGCCGCCTGGGCGCTGCCCCACCTCGACCCCGTGCACAAGGTCACGATCCTGCCGCGCGGTCGCTCGCTCGGACACACCCTGGTGCTGCCGACCGAGGACCGCTACACCCAGATCCGGTCGGAGATGATCGACCAACTGGTGTACGCGCTGGGCGGTCGCGCGGCCGAGGAGCTCGTCTTCCACGAGCCGACGACCGGCGCCAGCGACGACATCGAGAAGGCGACCGCGCTCGCCCGGGCGATGATCACCGAGTACGGGATGAGCTCGAAGCTCGGTGCCGTCAAGTACGGCCAGAAGGAGTCCGAGCCGTTCCTCGGCCGCGACTACGGCCACCAGCGCGACTACTCGGAGACCGTCGCCACCGACATCGACTCCGAGATGCGCCAGCTCATCGAGATGGCGCACGACGAGGCCTGGGAAATCCTGGTCGAGTACCGGGACGTCCTGGACGACCTGGTGCTCGAGCTGATGGAGAAGGAGACGCTGGGCAAGGACGACCTGGCCCGGATCTTCGCCCCGGTCGACAAACGGCCGCCGCACAACACGTACGCGGGCTTCGGCAAGCGCGCCCCGTCCGACAAGCCGCCGGTGATGACGCCGGCCGAGCTGCACGCGGTCGGCAGGGGGCGCGGCCTGGGCAACGGCAGCACCCCGACCGGCAGCACCCCGGCCGGCAGCCCGTCGCCGAGCCCACGCCCGGCGCCCGCCCCGACGCCGTACGGGTCGAGCACCGGCCACGGCAACGGATCGGGCGGCCGGCACGCCTCGCCCGAGGCGCGCGGCGGGCCGGCCGGGGACGGCGGCTGGCCTCCCGAGGGCCGGCGGAACGGGCCGGGGACCCAGGGGTGAGCGGGGGGTTCGACGCCGCGCGGATCGAGGCGGCGGTGTACGAGCTGCTCCTGGCGATCGGCGAGGATCCCGACCGGGACGGCCTCAAGCGAACCCCGGAGCGGGTCGCCCGGGCGTACGCGGAGCAGTTCGCCGGGCTGTACGTCGACCCCGCGGACGTGCTCGAGACGACGTTCGACGCCAACCACGAGGAGATCGTGCTGGTCAAGGACATCGAGATGTACAGCACCTGCGAGCACCACCTGGTGCCGTTCCACGGGGTCGCGCACGTCGGCTACATCCCGAGCGAGGACGGCCGGATCACCGGGCTGTCCAAGCTCGCCCGGCTGGTCGACCTGTACGCCAAGCGCCCGCAGCTGCAGGAGCGGCTCACCTCGCAGATCGCGGACGCGTTGATGCGCAGGCTGGAGCCGCGCGGCGCGATCGTGGTGATCGAGGCGGAGCACCTGTGCATGTCGATGCGCGGCATTCGCAAGCCGGGCGCGCGGACCGTGACCTCAGCCGTCCGGGGCCTGTTCCAGACCGCCCCGTCCACCCGGGCCGAGGCGATGAGCCTCATCCTCGGCGGGTGAGCGAGCCGGTGGCTCCGGCCGGGCTGCTGCCGCGCCCGGGCCGCTGCGCGGTCATGGGCGTCCTCAACGTCACCCCCGACTCGTTCAGCGACGGCGGCCGGTGGGCCGACCTCGACGCGGCCGTCGCGCATGGCCTGTCGATGCGGGCGGAGGGCGCGGACGTCGTCGACGTCGGCGGCGAGTCGACCCGGCCGGGCGCGGACCGGGTCGCCGCCGACGAGGAGTTGCGCCGCGTCCTGCCGGCGGTCCGGGCGCTCGCGGCGGAGGGCGTGCCGGTGAGCATCGACACCACCCGGGCCGCGGTGGCCGACGCGGCGCTGCAGGCCGGCGCGACGATCGTCAACGACGTCAGCGGCGGCCTCGCCGACCCGGACATGGCGAAGGTCGTCGCCGAGGCCGAGGTGCCCTGGGTCCTGATGCACTGGCGCGGGCACAGCCGGGACATGCGGGTGCTGGCCAGGTACGGCGACGTGGTCGCCGACGTCCGCACGGAGCTGGCCCGGCAGGCGGACGCGGCGCTGTCCGCGGGCGTCCGGCCGGACCGGATCGTGCTCGACCCCGGCCTCGGCTTCGCGAAGACCGCCGAGCACAACTGGGCCCTGCTGGCCAGGCTCGACGAGCTGGTGGAGCTCGGGTTGCCGGTGCTCGTCGGGGCGTCCCGCAAGTCGTTCCTCGGCCGGCTGCTCGCCGGGCCCGACGGCACGCCGGCACCGGTGGACGCGCGCGAACACGCGACGGTGGCGACCAGCGTGCTCGCCGCGGTGATGGGAGCGTGGGGGGTGCGGGTGCACGAGGTGCGGCCCAACGTCGACGCGCTGCGCGTCGTCGAGGCATGGTCGCACGCGGCCTCCGACCCACCCCCGGGCGACGCCGAGGCCGTAGAGGTCCGCCTCCCGCGCCCCCGGCGGGGGCCCGGCCATGGCTGACCGCATCCAGCTCACCGGCCTGCGGGTGCGCGGCACGCACGGGGTGTACGAGCACGAGCGGCGTGACGGGCAGGACTTCCTGATCGACGCGACCCTCTGGCTGGACAGCCGGCCCGCCGCGGCCAGCGACGACCTCGCCGACACGGTCGACTACGGCGCGCTGGCGGAGCGTATCGCCGCGGTCGTCGGCGGCGAGCCGGTGAAGCTGCTCGAGACGCTGGCCGCGCGGCTCGCCGAGCTGTGCATGCACGACGAGCGGGTGATGGCCGCCGAGGTCACCGTGCACAAGCCGCACGCGCCGATGCGGCGCGAGTTCGCCGACGTCGCCGTGACGGCCCGCCGGAGCCGCCGGTGACCCGCGCCGTGCTCTCGGTCGGCTCCAACCTCGGCGACCGCCTCGCCCACCTCCGCACGGTCGTGGCGGCCCTGGGCCCGGCGCTGGTCGCCGCCTCGCCGGTGTACGAGACCGCGCCGTGGGGCGGCGTCGAGCAGGACGACTACCTCAACGCGGTCCTCGTCGTCGACGACCCGGACACCGATGCCCAGGGCTGGCTGGACCGGGCGCGGGCGCTGGAAACCGCGGCCGGGCGCACCAGGGAGGTCCGCTGGGGCCCGCGCACCCTCGACGTGGACCTGGTGCTCGTCGACGGCGTCACCTCCGACGCCCCCGAGTTGACGCTGCCGCACCCGCGCGCCCACGAGCGCGCGTTCGTGCTGGTGCCGTGGGCCGACGTCGACCCGGACGCGGTGCTGCCGGGCCGCGGTCGCGTCGCCGACCTCGCGGCCAGCCTCGACCGGTCCGGCCTACGCCGCCGCCCGGACCTGATCCTCGAGTCGGGCTCGGCCCGCCCGCTCCCCGACGGCACCGCCGGCCCGGCCGCGCCGACCGGCACCGCCCGCCCGGCGGCCGGGGCCGTCGGGTCCGCCGGCACCGCCCGCCCGGCGGCCGCGTCCACCGGCACCGCCCGCCCGGCCGCCGGGGCCGTCGGGTCCACCGGCTCGGCCGCTCCCGGTGGTCCCTCGGTCAGCGCGAAACCCGAGGCGGCACCGTGAGCCCGCTGGCCTCGACCCGGCTGCGCGACCTCGCCGGCTACGCGCTCGGCGTCGCGCTGGTGGTGTGGCTCGCGCTTCGGCAGTGGTACGGAGACATGCCCCGGCTGGGCTGGTTCGTCCCGCTGTCCCTGCTGCTGCTCGCGCTCGCGGAGCTGATCGCGGCCGGCCAGTTGCGGGCGCGCATCCGGAGGCGTCCCGGCACCCGACCGGTCCAGCCGCTGGTCGCGGCCCGGACGCTCGCGCTGGCCAAGGCCAGCGCCGTGGTCGGCGCGATCATGGTCGGCGTCTGGTCCGGCCTGCTGCTCTACGTGCTGCCTCGACTGGACTACCTGGCGGCGGCCGACGACGACGCCCGAACGGGCGCAGTCGGCGCCGCCGCCGCGGCGTCGCTGGTCGCCGCCGCGCTCTGGCTCGAGTACTGCTGCCGGACCCCGACACCCCCGGACAGCGACGACCAGATTACGCCGAACGGCTCCCGTACCCCCTGACCGATTGTCCGATGCCCACAGCGTCCAATGGAATGCACACCCTGAGCGGATCGGACCGATACTCTCGGCGGGGTCCCCAGGGACAGGGGTGCGATGGGTAGGCACACTCGAAAGGGCGAGCTGGAGGGCGGCGACCTCGTCGTCAACTCCTCCGACGAGCACTTCCGCGCCCTCATCGAGCTTTCCCCCGACGCCGTCTACGTGATCGTCAACGGCTACCACGCATTCGCCAACCAGCGCGGGCTCGCGCTGCTCGGGGCCAGCAAGATGACCGACCTCACGACCCGGCCCGCCCTCGACTTCATGCACGAGTCCGTCCGGCGCGAGGCCGAGGCTCGGCTGCGGAGGATGGCCGACGAGCACGAGCCGCTGGCGTACGTCGAGGAGAAGATGGTCCGCCTCGACGGTGAGGTGGTCGACATCGAGGCCGCCGGCCGGCACATCAACTTCCATGGCCGGGACGGCGCGCTCGTGGTCGTCCGGGACATCAGCGAGCGGCTGAAGGACGCGGTGAAGCTGCGGGCCGCGGAGGAGAAGTTCCGCGCGGCGTTCCAGAACGCGCCGACCGGGATGGGGATCGTCGACCGGGCGGGCATGTTCCTCGACGTGAACACCGCGCTGGCCCGGCTGTTCGGCCGCCGGCTCGAGACGCTGCACGGCGACCTGCTCTGGCACCACGTGCATCCGGAGGACTCCGAGCGGGTGCGGTCGGACTTCGACCGGGTGGTCGAGGGCGTCGAGGACGACGTCTCCGGCACCTTCCGCTACCGCACCGGGGCCGGGGGCGACGGCTGGGTGCACGCCTCGGTGTCGGCGCTGATCGGCGCGAAGTCGTACATCGTGCACATGGTCGACGTGACCCAGCAGAAGAACACCGAGTACGACCTGCACCGCAAGGCCACCCACGACCTGCTGACCGGGCTGCCCAACCGCGGCCTGGTGCTGCACAAGCTCGGCGCCGCGCTGCGCTCGCTGCGGCAGGAGCCGGGCCAGGTGCACGTGCTGTTCGTCGACCTCGACGGCTTCAAGCAGGTCAACGACAAGCACGGGCACGCGGTCGGTGACCGGGTGCTGCGGGCCGCGGCCGAGCGGATGCGCGGAGCGCTGCGGCCGACCGACACGATCGGCCGGATCGGCGGCGACGAGTTCGTCGTCATCCTCAAGAGCCTGCCCCGGGAGGTGCCGGCCGAGGAGATCGCGCACCGGCTGGCCCAGGCGGTGGCGGCGCCGGTCGCGTTCGAGGAGGGCATCGTCAACGTCAGGGCCAGCATCGGGCAGGCCTCCACCGACGATCCCGACTTCCCGGCCGCGAGGCTGCTCGGCGCCGCCGACGCCAACATGTACAAGGTGAAGCAGGCGACCCGGCATGCCGAGGAGTTCGTGCCACGGCAGGTCACGGCGGCCCTGCGTGCCGTCAAGTAGGCCTTCACAGCAGGCCGGGGGCCCGGGATCACCGAACCGGGCCGGTCGGCCGGAAAGGTAAGATCCGCGCGTGTCCCGCGGAGCCGGGCTGGGCCCGCAGCCGCCACGGGCGCAAGCGCGGTGCCCGCGGTGGGCTCAGCCGTCAGCAGGCCGCCGGGTGCGCCGGACGTCCCCCCTGCTGCGCCTGCTCGGCGCCGTGACCGTCGTGGCCGCGGTCGCGCTCGGCCTCGTCTCGTGCGCCGACGAGTCCCCCGCGGCCGCCCCGCCGAAGGGTCGGCTGACCGTCGGCTCGGCCGACGCGCCGGAGAGCCGGATCATCGCCAGCATGTACGCGGAGGCGTTGCGCAAGGCCGGCTACGACGTCACCGAGCGGCTCGGTGGCTCCCGGAAGACCTACCTGGCGGGGCTGGAGTCCGGTGCCCTCGACGCGGTCCCGGAGTACATCGGCAGCCTGACCGAGTACTACGACGCGGTGCTGCACGGCCCGGACGCCCCGACCCGCAAGCCACTGGCCAGCGGCGACCCCGACCGGACGTACGCGACGCTGGAGGGCCTGGTGGCCAGGCACAAGCTCGCGGTGCTCACCCCGTCGCCCGCGACCAACCAGGTCGCGGTCGTGGTGACCAAGGCGTTCGCCGACGACAACGGGCTGAAGACCGTCTCCGACCTGGCCGCCTTCAGCAGCCAGCTGGTCTTCGGCGCCGGGCCGGACTGCGAGCGGCGCCGGACCTGCCTGCCGGGCCTGCGCAGCACGTACGGGCTGACCTTCAAGGAGGTCCGCCGGCTGGCCGCCGGTGACGACGCGACGTTCGAGGCGTTCTCCAAGGGCACCATCCAGGTCGGCCTGGTCAGCTCCTCGGCCGGCGGCATCGCCTCCGTCGGCTTGGTCGTGCTCCGGGACGACCGGCAGCTGCAGACGGCCGACAACATCACCGCGCTGGTCCGCGACACGGTGCCGGCGGAGGCCCGGCACGTCATCGACCGGGTCGACCGGGCACTGACCACCGAGAAGCTGCAGGAGCTGAACCAGAGGCTGCGAGCCGAGAACGCGGACCCGGAGAAGCTGGCGGATCGCTTCCTGCGGGACGCCGGCCTGCTCTGACGCCCGCCGCTGCGGCGATGCGTCCTCCGGACGCGGGCCGCGGGGTTCTAGGGTGACCGCATGTCACGTACCCGCACCGGCGAGGGCCGGGGCGTGCTGCGTGCGGTCTTACTCACCGCGGCCCTGGGGCTCGCCGGCGCGGCCACCGCGGCGGTGGTGACCAGCGAGGACCCGCGGACGCTGCGGCTGGCCGTGGTCGGCGCGCTGTGGGCGTTCGTGCTCGCAGCGCTGGTCGCTCCGCGGCGCCGGTCCGAGCCCACCCCCGACCGGGCCGCCGACGCCGGCGCGTCGAACGGCAAGGAGCTCGAGCTGCGCAAGATGTACGAGATCGAGCTGGAGCGGGAGGTGGCCGCCCGGCGCGAGTACGAGATGCAGCTCGAGGTCTACCTGCGCCGCGAGCTGGAGCGTGGCCTGCAGGAGGACGTGCAGACGCTGCGCGACGAGGTGCAGCGGCTGCGGAGCGAGATGATCGACCGGCTCGACGGCGAGCTGCGGATGGAGCGGATCGAGACGACCCGGCTGCTCGGCGGCGGCCTGCGCGCGCTGCAGGACGAGGCCCGCCGGCTCGGCCTGCAGGTCCCGGCGGACCTGGCCGAGCCGTCCTTCACCGTGCGCGACCACCCCGAGCTGCCCGCCGGGACGGCGACCGGCTACCCGACCGACCCGGAGGCCGTGCGGGCCGTCCCGCCGGCGGTCCCGCCGGCCGGGCCGACGCCGCCCTTCTCGCCGTACCCGTCGTACGCCGAGCCGCCCCCGGCGTACGAGCCGTACCCGCCGGTCCGCCCGGAGGGGGTGCCCGGCGGCGCGCCCGCGGCCCGGTGGCCGGCGGAGGAGTCCGGGGTGGGCGACCGTCATCGGAGGGCCGACGATGGCTACGCAGGTGGGTACGGCGGCCCGTCCGAGCCGCCTCAGCCGCGGGGGCCGCAGCTGGGGGAGGCGGTGCCGAACCAGCGCCGCCGGCACCGGCATCGGGACGACGGCGAGCCGAACGAGGTGATCTCCCGCCTGCTCGGCCGCTGAGATCCCTGGTCGCTCCGCCGGTCCGCCGGTCCGCGGCCGGGTCGCCCGCGGGTCGAGGCTGTCAGCCTGCCGACGCGAGCCGGCCGGTGCTGCTGGCAGGCTGGCCGGATGATCCCCGACTGCGTCTTCTGCCGGATCGTCGCCGGCATCGCCCCGGCCAGCATCGCGCACTCGGACGAGACGTCCGTCGCGTTCCTCGCCATCTCGCCGATCACGCCGGGCCACCTGCTGGTGGTGCCCAGGGCGCACGCCGTCGGCCTGGCCGACCTCGACCCGGACGTCGGCGCGCATCTGTTCCGCGTCGCCCAACGCCTGGCCGCCGGGCTGCGCCGCTCCGAGATCCGCTGCGACGGCGTGAACCTGTTCCTCGCCGACGGCGCGGCTGCCTTCCAGGAGGTCTTCCACCTGCACCTGCACGTGCTCCCGCGCTGGCGAGGCGACCGCTTCAGGCTGTCCTTCTCCGCGGGCAAGCCGTCCCGCGCCGAGCTGGACGGGCAGGCCGGGCAGATCCGGGCGGGACTGGAGCGCCTCGCGCTGCCGGACTGAGCCGTGCCGGGATCAGCCCTTGTCCCCGCCCCGGCGGCCGTCGCCGAGCTTGCCCTTGTGCCCGCCGCCGCCCTGTCCGCTGTCCCCGCGGTCGCCCTTCGACGGCTTCGGCTTCTTCGGGCTGGGCATGACCTCGGTCACGCCCATCGTGACGGTGCGCGCCGAGGGCCTGGTCGTGACCGCCGCCCGTCCCTGCTCCTGCGGTGGCGGAAGCCCCTCGGCGGTCGAGGATGTCGAGGATGAGCTGGAGCGCCCAGCCGGGCGGTCGGAGCCGGTGAGCCCGGCTTGCAGCGCTCCCACCCCCACTCCGACCACGCCCGCGAGCGAGCAGGCGACGAGCCAGTCTCTCCACTTCATCTGTCACCCCCGACCGCGACGCGTTCTCCGACCGACGTCGAGCGGAGTACCCCCTCCTGGCCCGATCTCACCTGAATGCGCCCACGAGTCCGCGGACGAGATCCCCGCCCCGCCTGCCAGAGCGAAAGCGAGACACGGCGGGATGACCGCCGCGGGTGAGCCCCGGCTCATCGGTGCTACCTCGCGGGGGCGGCGGGGGCGGCTGCGGCGAGCCGGCTCGCGACCTGCTCAGGCGGTCGGACCGAGCCCGGGACCGCGGTGGGCGCGGGCGGGTGGTGACCGGTGGCGGTGATCGCCGGAGCGGCTCAGGACCAGGGGGTGAGCGGCGGCGGGTCGCCGAGCTCGCGGCGCACCGCCGCCGGCCGGCCGACCAGCCAGCACACCAGCGCCCACGAAGGGCCGGTCACCGCGACCCGTCGCCCGCTCCGCGGGGCACCCCCGGTCGCGTCGGCAGCTCCGGCACCGGCCGCGTCCGTACCTGCAGCGCCGCCGGGAGCACCGTCCGCGCCGACAGCGCTGCCGACCACCGACCGGCGCCGGCCAGAGTCGGTGTCGGTGACGTCGAGCGTCATCCCGGCCGGCAGCCGCGGGCCGAGCCGGTCCGGATCCAGCAGCGAGGGCAGCAGCGGCGCGACGAACGCGGCCGGCCAGTCACCCGGGCCGTATCCGTCGTCCAGGTCGATCCGGTGGATCTCCACCTCGCGCCACCGCGAGCCGATCATCCGCCGCGCCGGCCGCGCGCCGGCCCGGGTGTACGCGGACCGCTCCCACGCC
>DASPYH010000162.1:0-3606 GCA_035636875.1 Mycobacteriales bacterium
CCTCCGCCACCAGCGCGCCGGCCAGCAACGGGTGCGACCGCGCCGGGCTCACCCCCTCCAGCTCGGCGAGATCCGCGGACGGGATGCGCGAGATGAACCCCGTCACCTGCCGGAGGCCGGTCGCGCTGAGCATGCGGCGCGCCCGCGGGCCGGCGCTGGACGGCGCGGCGCCGGCGAGCCTCGCCAGCGAGCGGAAGGTCTTGGAGGTCGCCGCGACCCGGTCCGGGCGGCCGAGCGCCCGTACCCGCTCCGCCAGCGGAGCGAGCGTCCGGTCCAGGTCCACTCGTAGGTCGGCGACCGCGGCCCGGTCCGGCGGGTTACCGGTGAGCCGCTCCCGGGTCAGCCGTCCGGCACCGAGCGGGACCGACTCGGCCAGCTCGGGCTCCTCGTCCAGCCCGCAGGCGATCTCCAGCGACCCCCCGCCGATGTCGAGCACCACCAGGCGCCCGGCGCTCCATCCGAGCCAGCGTCGTACGGCGAGGAACGTCAGCCTGGCCTCGTCCGGGCCGGTGAGAACCTGCAGATCGACGCCCGACTCGTCCCGCACCCGGTCGAGCACCTTGGACCCGTTCCGCGCGTCCCGCAGCGCCGACGTGGCGAAGGCGAGCAGGTCGTCGCAGCCGAGCTCGCCGGCCGACCGGCGCGCCGCGGCGACCGCCTCGACCAGCGCGTCCGTGCCCCGCTTGGACAGCTTCCCGGAGTCGTCGACGTGCTCGGCCAGCCGGAGCACCGTCTTCTGCGAGCGGGCCGGGGTCGGGTGGCCGCCGCGGTAAGCGTCCACCACCAGCAGGTGCACCGTGTTCGAGCCGACGTCGAGCACCCCGAGCCGCACGCACGCACTCTAGGGCTGCCGTACCGTTGTCGGGTGACCGTGGCGTTGCCGCGCGAGGTGGATCTGGACTTCGCCCGGGAGTGGGTCGAGTTCGTCGACCCCGCCGACTCCGAGCACGTGGTCAGGGCCGACCTGACCTGGCTGTGCTCCCGCTGGACCTGCATCTTCGGCCGGGGCTGCCATGGGATCGTGGACGACCGCCCGGACGACGGCTGTTGCAGCCACGGTGCCTTCTTCTCCGACCCGGCGGACGAGAAGCGGGTGGCGCGGGCGGCGCGGGAGCTGAGCCCGGCCGACTGGCAGTACGCCAAGGCCGGCGCGAAGCGTGGGACCACCGTGCGCGACAGCGTCGGCGACGACGACCGGCGGCGGCGCACCCGTACGGTCGAGGGGGCGTGCATCTTCCTCAATCGACCGGGTTTCGCCGGCGGCGAGGGATGCGCGCTGCACGCGCTGGCGCTGCGGACCGGGCGGCACCCGCTGGAGACGAAGCCGGACGTGTGCTGGCAGCTGCCGGTACGCCGGGAGCAGGACTGGGTGGACCGGCCGGACGGGAGCCGGGTGCTGGTCTCGACGGTGACCGAGTTCGACCGCCGGTCGTGGGGCGAGGGCGGGCACGACCTGCACTGGTGGTGCACCTCGTCGCCGGAGGCGCACGGCGCGGGCGAGCCGCTCTACCTGTCGTACCGCCCGGAGCTGACGGCGCTGCTCGGCGAGGCCGCCTACAGCGAGCTCGCCCGCCTCGGCGCCGCCCGCCTCGCCAGCGGTCCGCTCGTCGCCCCGCATCCCGCCGGCCGGCCGGCGACCCAGCCGCGCACCGCCGCCGGCTGACCCGCGATTCCGCGCCGGCGCCGGCCCGGCCGACCCAAACGATCACCTTTGCGCGTGTCCTCGTTGGACACGCCGTTGCGCGCGAAGCTCCTTGCCGAGCTGGCGCGGAAAGGTGATGAACTCCCCCGCCGCTCACGCATCCGATACCGTGATCAGCTCGCCGGGTGGCGCCGGTCACCGCGGACAACCGCCGTCGCACCCGCGCCGGCAACCTGATCAACTCCCCGGCGGGTGCGGTCGCCGCTGGCGAGCGCGCGGCGTACCCGCGCGATCGTCTCGTCCGGTCGCCGGACCACCTGTCCCAGGTGACCCGGCGCACCAGGTAGCCCAACTCCTCCAGCCGCTCCTGCCGCAGCTTCTCGTCCCACAGGTCCGCTGGCCCGGTGTACTTGCCGCGGCCGTCGGCTTCGACCACTGTCGACCGCTCCGGCCAGAGGAAGTCGACGCGCGCCCACCAGCCGTCCCGCTCGTCCACCACGAGCCCTTGCGGCACGGGCGGTGGGAGTCGGTGCCGGGCGAACAGGTCACGACACAGCGTTTCCAGCGGGGATTCGGCGCGACCGTCCGCCTGCCGGACGACCCGGGCGGCGCGCCGGATCCCGGGCCAGGTCGCGCAGCGGAGCAGTGTGCGGTCGAGGTCACCGGGCTGAGCCAACTCGAGGTGCAAGGCGGCGTCCGCGACAACCAGAGCGTCCTCGTGCGGGAGGCGCCGGGCGAGATCGACCACGGTGCGAGCCGGCGAGGTGACCCTGAGGCCGCCGACCGTACGGACGTCCCCGTCGGACAGAGCGGCAACGTGGACCCGCAGCCGAGACAGCTGGCGAGCCGAGCCGGACGGCCGGGTCACGCTGACGGTCACCGGCTCGGCGAGCAGCGGCAGGCCGAGCAGCCGCGCAGCGGTCTCGTGGCTGACAACCGCGTCACCGCCGAGGGCGCGCACCGCCGCGGCGGCCTCGGCCACGATCCGGTCTCCCGAGCCGGTGGCGTAAACCCCTCGGCGCAGCGCCGTCCACGAGCCGTCTCGAAGGCGGCGGTCGACCTCGGCCGGAGTGAGCCCGGCGGCGACCGCATCCCGGCGGGTGACGATCCCGTCCATGCGACAACCATGATGGTTTGGACCGTTGCGCCGCCCCCGCTGTCCACAGTCGGCGGGCTCCCGCCGGGGAGTCGATCACCTTTACGCGCCCGCTCGCGCGGACGACACCCGCCGGCCGGCGTGTCCCACGAGGACACGCGCAAACGTGATCATCCGCGCCGGACGAGCTCAACGCGAGCCTGGCGCCAAGGGGCAAGGCGTCCGGGGGTTGGTCAGGTCTCGAACTTGTAGCCGAGGCCGCGCACCGTCACCAGATGACGCGGGTTCGACGGGTCCGGCTCGATCTTGGCGCGTAGCCGCTTGACGTGCACGTCCAGCGTCTTGGTGTCGCCGACGTAGTCCGCGCCCCACACCCGGTCGATCAGCTGCCCGCGGGTCAGCACCCGGCCGGCGTTGCGCAGCAGCAGCTCGAGCAGGTCGAACTCCTTCAGCGGCATCGGGATGGTCCCGCCGTTCACCGTGACGACGTGCCGGTCGACGTCCATCCGCACCGGGCCGACCTCGAGCGCCGCCAGCGTCAGCTCCTCCGGCTCGCCACGGCGCCGCAACACCGCCCGGATCCGCGCCACCAGCTCGCGCGACGAGAACGGCTTGGTCACGTAGTCGTCCGCGCCCAGCTCCAGCCCGACCACCTTGTCGATCTCGCTGTCCCGCGCGGTCAGCATGATCACCGGTACGTTCGACCGCTGCCGCAGCGTGCGGCACACATCGGTGCCTGAGATCCCCGGCAGCATGAGGTCGAGCAGCACCAGGTCGGCACCGGCCTGGTCGAACTGGCTCAGCGCGTCCGGTCCGGTGGCGGCCACCGCCACCTCGAAACCTTCCCGGCGCAGCATGTAGGACAGGG
>DASPYH010000163.1:0-3068 GCA_035636875.1 Mycobacteriales bacterium
TGCCGATGCCCGCGCGCAGCCCGCACTCCTCGGCGCGCCGGTCGAGCCACCGCAGCACGGCGGTCTTGCCGATGCCCGCGGGCCCGGACACGAACAGGGTCCGGCCCTGGCCCGCACTCGCCGCGGCGATCAGCCGGTCGATGCGGCCGAGTTCGGGGTCGCGACCCAGCGGCGGCCGCGCCGGCCACCGCTGGCCCTCCGGTTGCGGGGCGTCGAGGGCGAGCAGTTCGGCGCGCAGCGAGGCGACGGCCGGGCCCGGGGTGACGCCGAGCTCGCCGCGCAGCGCTCGCTCCAGCCGCTCCAACTGCCGCAGGGCCCCGCGCCGGTCGCCGCTGTCGGCGAGCCGCCGCGCGACGGCCAGGCTGGCGTCCTCGTCGGCCGGGTCGGCGCGGGCGAGATCCCCCCACCGGCCGGCACGGCGCAGCACCCCCTGGTGCAGCTGGCGCAACCGGTCCCGTGGGCCCTCCAGCCACGCCTCGTACGGGTCCTCGGGCAGCAGGTCCCCGACCCACAGGTCGGCCGCGGCAGCAGCCGCGGCGGCCCCGCCGGCGCTGCCGAGCTCGTCGACGGCGGCGAGGACCCGCTCGGCGCACCGCTCGAACGCCTCGGCGTCCACAGCCACATCGGCGTCGGGGAACAGGGACACGGTGTCCCCGGCGAGGACCAGCGCCCGCGGATCGCCCAGCGAGCGCCGGGCGTAGTGCGCGGCCTTGTGCAGCCGCGGCGCCGCGTCGTCGACCCCCGCGTCGGGCCACAGCGCGTCGATGACCTGCTCGCGGTGCAGCGTCCGGCGCGGGGCCAGCGCGAGGAGTTTGACCAGCGCCGCCGCCTGGCGCCGGCGCCACTCCCCGGCGGGGACGGCCCGGCGATCTACCCGGACGGCAAAGCCGCCCAACAGGTCGATCTCGACGCGCATCGCTCCTCCCGCCTGCGAATGTAGCCGTGCCGCCGCCCGCCCGACCCCACCCCCGCGACGCCCCGCCCGACACTCAGGCGGTGCGCACGGGCGCCGGATCGAAGCCCCGGATCGCCTCGACCTCGTCCGCCATCACCGAGGACAGCCCGCGCAGCAGCCGGCGGGCCTCGGCGAGGTCCCACTCGTGGGAAGCGAGGCGGTCGACGATGGGGTGCATCGGCAGGGCCATGCGATCCCGCTGCGCCTGGTAGCCGGCCAGCGCGATCCCGGCGGCGCGCTCCGACGCCGCCCCGGCGACGACGGCGGAGGCGAGCAGCTCCGCGTCGCGCAGGGCGTCGGTGATCCCGTGGGTGGACAGCGGGTCTTTCCACCATCCGGCATCCCCGACCAGCGCCCAGCCGGGCCCGTGCGGACGACGCAGCCGCGCCGGCATCCCGCGGAAGAATCGCACCGGACCGTCCGGCGGCGCCGCCGCGAGGTCGGCGAGCCCGCCGTCGAGCCGCGACAGCAGCCCGCGCTGCGCGGCGGCCAGGCGGCCGGGGCGCATCGCCGCGGCGAGCACGGCCGGCGCGCCGCCGACGAACACGCACGCGAGGCCGTCGTTCGTGGGGATCGCCCCGGCGGACAGCGCGTCGCCGTAATGCCAGTGGTAGCCGTCCAGGTCGGCAGCAGGCCAGTACCCGTAGGCGTATGCCGCGGCGTGAGCGCCGGCCGCGATGGTCGGTGCGACCACCCGAGCGGCCACCACAGAGCTGCGTCCGTCGGCGCCGACGACGAGCCGTGCGCGCTCGGTCCAGGTGGCCCCGCCATGGTCGCGCAGGACCACACCGACGACGCGGCCGGCGCCGTCGCGGGCCAGGTCGGTCACGGCCAGCCCGAAGCGGAACCGCGCGCCGGCATCCTCGGCGGCGTCGACGAGCACGGCGTCGAGGACGGTGCGACGCGGCGCGTACAGGGCGTCCACGCCGGCGTACGGCTTCAGCGAGACCGGCAGGGACTCCGTGCCGTAATGGAAAGTCACCCTGCGCACGGCTGGCGCGCCAGTCGCCAGCACGCGGTCCAGCACCCCCCAGCGCCGCAGTTGCAGGACGCCGCCGCGCATGAGCGCGTGCGTGGACAGCGTGTCCGAGCCCCGGCGGGCGCGGTCCACGACCAGCACCCGCAGCCCGGCGCGGGCGAGTAGTAGAGCGGTTGAGGCGCCGGCGACGCGGGCGCCGACGACCACGGCGTCCCAACCGGCCGGGGCGCCATGCCGGGAGCGGATGGAGGCCTGCGCGGTGATGTCGAGTCTCCTCTTGGGTCGCCGGAGCCGGTCCAGATCGCGGACTGGCCGGCCGGCCGGGTCCGCGACGGCGTCAGGGGGTGCTGACGTCGACCTGGACATCGGTGCCGTTGGTGAGCACGTCGTAGACCGCGGAGCGGCGGCGGGACTGCTCCACGAGCGCCGCGAGCTTCTCCGGCGACGCATCGCCTTCGATGTCGAAATGAACGCGGATCTGCCGGTAGCCGTTGCGGACCACATCGGACAGACCGAAGATGCCGAGCAGGTCGATGTCGCCCTCGACGGTCGAGGAGACCCGCCGCAGCGTGATCCCGCGAGCGGCGGCGATGTTCGCCAGGCCCGAGGTGAGGCATGCGGCGATGGCGTGCAGCAGGAACTCCACCGGGGTCGGGCCCTGGTTCGATCCGACGAGCACGGCAGGGTGGTCCGCGTCGTACGTGAACGGCTCCGTGCGCGACGTGTCCTCCTGCCCGGCACCGTAGAAGCCCTGGATGGCGGAGCGGTTGTGGGTGCCGCTGACCCATTCGTTCGTCGCCCGGAACTGGAACTGGGCGATCTGCGGCGCCCCCTTCACCGCGTCGAGGGTGGCGAACAGCGTCGGGACGTCGACGCCGTTGCGAGGGGGCCGGTGGACTGTTGCGGTCATCCCGGGACTCCGTTCGGTTGGTGGACCATGACCGCGCCGACGCTAGGAATGCCGCCTTCCCCCGGCCTTCCCCGGCGGCTTCCCGCCCGGCGTACCGGCGATCAGCGGTATCGGGCCCTCGAGGTGGGGTGGAGTCCGGTGTGCTCATCGCCGGCCCCTGGCGACTCGAGGGCCGGCGCCGGGAGGCAGGATGGCGTCGTGACCGAGACCGTGGACCTGGTGCC
>DASPYH010000164.1:0-14535 GCA_035636875.1 Mycobacteriales bacterium
GACCGCGGAACCGGCCGGCGGTGCGCACGGCGGCGGTGCGGGCGGCGGCGGTGCGGGCGGCGGCGCTGCGGGCGGCGGCGGTGCGGGCGGCGGCGGTGCGGGCGGCGGCGGTGCCGGCGGGGAGCGGGACGAGGACGGGGAGCGGTGACGGCAGTGAGCGTGATCCAGGCCCAGAGCAGGAAGAGTCTGATGCTCTTCTCCGGCCGGGCCTACCCGGCCCTCGCCGAGGAGATCGCCGACGAACTGGGGGTCTCGCTCACCCCGACGGCCGTGTACGACTTCGCCAACGGCGAGATCTACGTGCGCTACGAGGAGTCGGTGCGCGGCAGTGACGCCTTCGTGATCCAGAGCCACACGGCGCCGATCAACACCTGGCTGATGGAGACGCTGATCATGCTGGACGCGCTCAAGCGGGCGTCGGCCAAGCGGATCACCGTGGTCGCGCCGTTCTACCCGTACTCGCGGCAGGACAAGAAGCACCGCGGCCGGGAACCGATCTCGGCCCGGCTGGTCTCCGACCTGTTCGGGCGGGCGGGTGCCGACCGGATCATGTCGGTCGACCTGCACACCGCGCAGATCCAGGGCTTCTTCGACGGTCCGGTGGACCACCTGTTCGCCCTGCCGCTGCTCGCCGACTACGTCCAGGCCAGGTACCGGGGCGCCGAGTTCACCGTCGTCTCTCCCGACGCCGGCCGACTGCGGGTCGCCGAGCGCTGGACCGACCGGCTCGGCGGGTGCCCGCTGGCGTTCATCCACAAGACCCGCGACCCGTTCGTGCCGAACGAGGTGAAGGCCAACCGGGTGGTCGGCGAGGTCGCCGGGCGGGTCTGCATCGTGGTCGACGACATGATCGACACCGCCTCGACGATCACGAACGCGGCGAGGCAGCTCAAGGACGCCGGCGCCGCGGACGTGATCGCGGTCGCGACGCACGGGATACTGTCCGGCCCCGCGCTCGACCGGCTGAAGAACGCGCCGATCAGCGAGGTCGTGCTGACCAACACCCTGCCGATCCCGCCCGAGCGGCAGATCGACGGGATGCGGGTGCTGTCCATCGCGCCGCTGCTCGCGCTGGCCATCCGGGAGGTCTTCGAAGACGGGTCGGTGACCAGCCTCTTCGACGGCGAGTCGTAGTCATCCCGGGGGCGGCCCCCGGACCCCCGGGGCGAGCGGTCTTCCCGGCTGGTGGCGCGGGCTCCGCGCGGTCGCCCGGGGTGTTGCCGGGTGTCCCCTCGCGGGCTCGGGGATCCCCGGCCGGCCGGCACCCGGTGGTCCAGTGGGCCGGCCCCGCTCGGGGACCAGTCGAGGGTGCGCGGCGGCGCCGCCGGCCGCGCCTCATGTGGGGCCGGTAGGCGCTGGTAACCTAGCTTGGTTGCCCCGGCGAGGGCGCCTTTCGTGGCTGCCGTCATCGACGCGGCGCCCGTGCGCGTCCCGCCTCCGCCAGCGCACGAGGAGAGTCCCGCCGTGTCCGAGGTCCGCATCCACGCCGAGCCCCGCACCGAGTTCGGCAAGGGCGGCGCCCGCCGCACCCGCCGGGCCGGCAAGATCCCCGCCGTCCTGTACGGGCACGGCACCCAGCCTCGGCACCTCGCGCTGCCGGCGCGGGAGTTCGGCCATGCGATCAAGACCGGCGCCAACACCCTGCTCACCGTCCAGATCGACGGCGGCAGCGAGCTGGCGCTGCCCAAGGCGATCCAGCGGCACCCGATCCGCGGCGACTACGAGCACGTCGACCTGCTGCTGGTCCGCAGCGGCGAGAAGGTCACGATCGAGGTCCCGGTCAGGCTGACCGGCGAGGCGACCCGGGACGGCCTGGTCGACCAGCAGCACGTGACGCTGACCGTCGAGGCCGAGGCGACCCACATCCCGGACCACTTCGAGGTAAGCATCGAGGGCCTGCTGGTCGGCGACAACGTCACAGCCGCCTCGGTGACGCTGCCACCCGGCACCGTCCTGATCGGCGATCCCGATCAGGTCATCGTCGCCGTGCTCGCCGCGCCGACCGCGGAGCAGCTCGAGGCCGACCTCGCCGGCGCCGAGGCCGAGGCCGGGATCGAGCGGGCCGAGCGCGTCGAGCCGGCCGAGCCGGGCGAGCCCTCCGCCGACCAGGCACGCGCCGAGGAGTAGGTGGCGGACGACCTCCATCTGGTCGCCGGGCTCGGCAATCCGGGTCCGGCGTACCGGGGCAACCGGCACAACGTCGGCGCGATGGTGCTCGACCTGCTGGCCGGGCGGCTCGGCGCACGCTTCAAGGCGCACCGATCCCGAACCGCCGCCAGGGCGGACCTGATCGAGGGCCGGCTCGGCCCGCTGCCGGGCCGCCGGGTGGTGCTCGCGAAGCCGAGGTCGTACATGAACGAGTCCGGCGGCCCGGTCGCCTCGCTGCGGGACTTCTACAACGTGCCGGCGGACCGGATCGTCGTGGTGCACGACGAGCTGGACCTGCCGTACGGGGCCCTGCGACTCAAGCGCGGCGGCGGCGACAACGGCCACAACGGGCTGCGGTCCATCACCAGGGCCCTCGGTACCAGGGACTACCTGCGGGTGCGCTTCGGCATCGGCCGGCCGCCGGGGCGGATGGATCCGGCCGACTACGTGCTGCGCGACTTCTCCGCGGCCGAGCGCAAGGAGCTCGACCTCGACCTCGAGCGGGCCGCGGATGCGGTCGAGGCGCTGGTCCTCGACGGCCTCGAGCCGGCGCAGAACCGCTTCAACGACTGAGCCGGCCGCACTCAGCCGGTGTTGCGCAGGCCGGCTGCGATGCCGTTGACGGTGAGCAGCAGGGCGCGGCGCAGCTGCGGGTCGACGTCGGGGCCGGGCGTCTCGCGCAGCCGGTTCAGCAGGGCGACCTGCAGGTAGGAGATCGGGTCCAGGTACGCGTCCCGGACGGCGAGGGTCCGCTTGAGCGACGGTTGCGTGTCGAGCACCTCCCGCTCGCCGGTCACCCTCAGCACCTCGCAGACGGTCCGGTCGTGCTCGGCTCGGATGCGGTCGAAGACGTGGTGCAACTGCGGCGGTACGAGGGACTCGACGTAGTGCGCGGCGATGCCGAGGTCCGTCTTCGCCAGCGTCATCTCCACGTTGGACACGAACGCCCGGAAGAAGTGCCAGTCGGCGAACATCTCGTCCAGCACGTCGCCGAGCCCGGCCGCGCGCGCGGTGACCAGCCCTGACCCGACGCCGAACCAGCCCGGCACGATCTGCCGCGACTGTGTCCAGCCGAAGACCCAGGGGATCGCCCGCAGGCCCGCCAGCCCCGCACCGCTGTCCGGCCGCCGCGCCGGCCGGGACCCGATGTTCATCCAGCCGAGCTGTTCCACCGGCGTCGAGGCCAGGAAGTAGGCCGGCAGGGCCGGATCGTCCACAAGCGACTGATACGCCACGAGCGCCCCCTCGGACACGACCTCCATCGCCGCGTCCCACCGGGCCAGCACGTCCGCCGACTGGCGTGGCGAGCGGTGCAGCACCGAGGCGCGAAGCACCGCGGCGACGGTCAGCTCGAGGTTCTCCCGCGCCAGCGCGCGCAGCGAGTACTTGTCCGAGATCACCTCGCCCTGCTCGGTGAGCTTCATCTCGCCGTCGAGCGTCCCGTACGGTTGGGCCAGGATCGCGTCGTGCGTCGGGCCGCCGCCGCGCCCCACCGTCCCACCGCGACCGTGGAACAGTCGCAACCGGACACCGTGCCGGGCCGCCACGTCCCGCAGCCGCCGCTGTGCCTTGTGGATCTCCCACTGCGAGGTCGCGATGCCGGCCTCCTTGGTGGAGTCCGAGTAGCCGAGCATCACCTCCTGCACGTCACCGCGCAGCCGCACCAGCTCGCGGTAGGTCGGGTCCTCCAGCAGGCCGCCCACCAGCACGTCCGCGGAGCGCAGCTCCTCGACGGTCTCCAGCAGCGGCACGAAGCCGAGCCTGGCCACTCCACTGTGGACGTCCACGAGGCCGGCCTCCCGGGCCAGCACCACCGCGGCGAGCACGTCGTCGGTCCCCCGGGTCATCGAGACGACGTACGACTCGATCACCTCGGGGCCGAAGCGGTCGAGCGCGTCCGCGATCGTGGCGAAGACGGCGAACGTCTCCGCGCCCGCCTCGTCCAGCGGCGGCGGGTGCGGCGCGAGCGGGCGCCGGCCGGCGAGCTCCCGGGACAGCAGCCGCTGACGGTACTCCCGCGGCAGGTCGGAATACCGCCACGACTCCACCCCGAGCCGGTCCACCAGCTGCCCGACGGCGTGGTGGTGGGCGTCGGCGTGCTCGCGCACGTCCATGGTCGCCAGGTGCAGCCCGAACGCGGCCACCGTCCGCTCCAGCGTCGCGAGTGGACCGTCAGCGATCAGGCCGCCACGATGCGCGCGGAGCGACTCGCGGACCAGCCGCAGCTCGGCGAGCAGTTCGGCACTCCCGCGGTAGTCCCGCCCCGGCACGTGCGGGGTGCCCGCGGCCAGCCTCGCCCGGGTCGCCACGAGCTTCGCCCGGACACAGCTCATCTTCAGCCGGTAGGGCTCCTCCGCGTTGATCCGCAGCAGCCGCGGGTCGAGCCCGGGCACCGCCGCCAGGTCGGCCTCGATGGAGGCGTGCAGCTCCGCCGACACGCCGACCACCCTGGACGACGAAGACAGCTCGCCGATCAGCCGGTCGACCGCGCCGAGGAGGACGGCGATGCCGTGCGCGTGCTGCAGCCGGAGCACCTGGTCCGTCACCGCCGCCGTCACGGCGGGGTTGCCGTCCCGGTCGCCGCCGGTCCAGGTGCCGAAGGTGAGCGGCCGCGCCTGGCTGTCCAGCATGGCGCCGCGCACGGTGACCTCGTCGGCCAGGTCGTCGAGCAGCTCGGGCACGGTGCCGCCGGCGAGGTCGTCCAGGTAGTAGGTGGCGTTGCGGGCCTCGTCCACCGGGTCAGGCCGGTCGAGCCGCAGCTCGTCGGTCTGCCAGACCAGGTCCACGATCGCGGCCAGCCGCCGGTCCTGGCGGCGCCGGGCGGTCGTGTCCGGCGCGGTGCCGGCGAGCAGCACGTCTCCGACGGCCCGCAGCTTGTCCAGGATGGAGCGCCGGCTCGCCTCGGTCGGGTGCGCGGTGAAGACCGGTCGGACCGCGAGCTCGGCGAGCGCGTCGGTGAGCCCGTCCGGGCCGACCGCCGCGGCGACCGCGGTCACCGCCTCGGCCAGCCAGCCCTGCTCCGGCGGCCGGACGGCCAGGCCGCGCACCCGGTGCACCTGCTCGGCCAGGTTGGCCAGGTGGAAGTAGGCGGAGAAGGCGCGGACCAGTGAGATCGCAGTCGGCAGCGGCGCCTCGCCGAGCAGCGAGCGCAGCGTCTCCAGCGCACCGGGCTCGTCCGCCTTCGACGCCTTGGTCAGCCCGCGCACCCGCTCGACCAGGTCGAGCAACTGCTGCCCCTCCTGGCGGACCAGGGACTCGCCGAGCAGCGTCCCGACCCGGCGCACGTCGGCCCGCAGCGGCGCGTCGTCCGCTGGCGCCGCGTCGGTCGGCGCTGCATAGGCCGGTCCCGCACGCGCAGGAGGAGCCTCGATGCCCACGTACGCATCTTCCCGAACCGGGCTCCGGCTGGCGAACCGGAGAAGTGACCGGAGCCAAGCCGACCCGGCGACGAGGGCAAAGTCGTGGCGGGGGAACCTCGACGCGCTGGAAAATCACCCGAATGGGCGAGATAGCGCTACGCAGTCGAAGTAGCCGCGGCAGGCGGCCAACCCGAACACGGAGAGTAGTCAACAACGAGTGACGGTAGCAAAGTTGCGTCCAGTGACCCTACTGTTATCGGCATTTCTCTCACACAACGTGACCGAAGGGGTTATGGTCACTGTCCTCCTGGGGTACGAATAGTGCGCCATCCGGGGGGGAATGGGCGTCAGCAGTCGGACGGAGGCCGTCTCTCGTTCAGCGCGTCGGTCGCGCACCAGCCCAGTGCGGACCGAGGGCTACCGATGGGGGGAAGTGCGGATGCGCGTACGGCACCGGGTCGCGCCCGGCTTTCTTGCGGTTGTGCCCGCCGTGCACCGCAGGCGGCGCTGGCTCCGCCGGTACGTCGCCATTCTCGTCGCGATCGACGGGTTGGCCGCGGCCATCGGCGCTGTGTCGGCCTACCTGGTCCGCTTCACCGAGGGCGCTACGGGCTACGTCGTGCTCAGCATGGCGCTGCCGGTGCTCTGGGTCGTCGCCCTCGGGCTGGCCGGGGCGTACGAGACGCCGGTGCTCGGGCTCGGATCGGAGGAGTTCCAGCGGGTGACGCGCGCGTTCGTTGCGCTCACCGCAGCCGTGGGGTTCTTCTCCTATGCCACCAAGGCGGAAGTCGCCCGCGGGTACGTGGTGCTCGCGCTGCCGCTGGCGCTGGCGTTCTGTCTGCTGGCCCGGTATGGCGCGCGCAAGCGACTGCACGCGCTGCGGCGGCGAGGCTCCTGCCTGCACGATGTCGTGGCCGTCGGCGGCGAGCACTCCATAGTCGACCTGGTCGTCCAGCTCCGGCACGAACCCTACAGCGGGATGCGGGTGGTCGGCGCGTGCCTGGCCGCCGGCACCGGACACCTTCTTGAACTTCACGGCGTCCCGGTGTTCGGCGGGCTGGACGATGTCGCAAGCTCGGTCCGCCGCTGCGGCGCGGACACCGTTGCGGTCACCTCCTGCGCGGAGATCGACCCGGCCCGGCTGCGTCGGCTGGCTTGGGAGATGGAGGGCACGCAGACCGATCTGCTCGTCGCCCCAGGGTTGATCGAGGTGGCGGGTCCGCGGCTGCACATTCGGCCGGTCACCGGATTCCCGCTGCTGCACGTGGAGGAGCCGGAGTTCTCCGGGGCGCGACGCTTGATCAAAGCCGCGGTGGACCGGGCGGTGGCCGCCGTCGGGTTGCTGCTGTTCGGCCCGCTGCTGCTCGTGCTCGCTGCGGGCGTCCGCCTGACCAGCCCGGGACCGGCGATCTTCCGGCAGATCCGGATCGGCAAGGACGGCCGTGAGTTCACGATGCTGAAGCTGCGCACGATGGTGATCGATGCCGAGCTGCGTCGGACCGACCTTGCCACGCGCAATGAGCGCGGGGACGGGCCGCTGTTCAAGATCCGTCAGGATCCGCGGGTGACGGGATTCGGCCGGCTGCTGCGCAAGCTCTCGCTGGACGAGCTGCCGCAACTGATCAACATCCTGTCCGGAAGCATGTCGCTGGTCGGACCCCGCCCCCCGCTGCCGGAGGAGGTTGCGCTCTACGAGGCCGACGCCCGGCGCAGGCTGCTGGTCAAGCCCGGCCTGACGGGGCTCTGGCAGGTGAGCGGTCGCAGCGACCTGACCTGGGAGGAGTCCGTTCGGCTTGACCTGCGATACGTGGAGAACTGGTCGCTGACGCTCGATTTGCTGATCTTGTGGAAGACCGTGTCCGCCATCAGCGGCACGCACGGCGCCTACTGACAGCCATGCGAGCGGCACGGCGTGGGGGACCACATGACCGTGGAGAGTGGACCAGGCGGGCGGCCCGCCGAGAGTGGCAGCCTGAACAGCCGGTGGCGATTGGCCGAATCCATTGATGGACCGAACCGACGGGTGTTGGACGGCGCGCAGCGAGCAGACAGGAGCATTGGTGTGAGGAAGGTCGGCTACGTGCCGGGTGTCTACGACATGTTCCACATCGGACACTTGAACATCCTGCGGAACGCCAGCCGGCAGTGCGATCACCTCATCGCTGGGGTGGTTTCAGACGACATGGCGTTTCTTGCGAAGGGCAGGCCGCCGGTCGTCCCGCTCACCGAGCGGCTCGAGATCGTCAGGAGCATCCGGTACGTCGATGAGGCCGTCGCCGAGACCCTGCCGGACAAGATCGACGCGTGGCGGTCCCTCCACTTCCACATGATCATCAAGGGTGACGACTGGCGAGGCACCGCGAAGGGGGAGAAGCTCGAACGAGACATGGCCTCCGTCGGGGTCGAGGTCGTCTACCTTCCCTACACCGCGTACACCTCCAGCACCTTGCTCCGGCGCGTGCTCGGCGAGTTGCCCTCGGGGCGAGGGGCGTCGGAAACGGCGTGACCCGCGACCCATCGGCCGATCCGAGCCTCACGACCGCAACCGTCGACGGACGCCGGCTCGATGATCAGGTGACGCGCGGTGTCGTTCCGTTAGTCCGAGGTGTTACCAGGAGGACATAGATGCGTGCTGGCGTGCCACCGCTCGGTCACTCTTCGCGCCGGTCGAGCGCGCTTGCGGTGGCGGTATCGATCGCTGTCGGTGGGGCCGTGCTCGTCGGGTCCGGCGTGGCTGGCGCCGACACCGCGCCGGACCCCGGCACGCCGGAAACCGTGTCCGCGGACGCCCTGCCGACATGGCAGATCAACGGCGTCGCGTGGAGCCAGACCGTCGTGGGCAACACGGTCTACGTCGTCGGCAGCTTCAGCAAGGCGCGACCACCGGGCACCGCCGCCGGTGACCCGGCGGAGGTGGCGCGGTCGAACATCCTCGCCTACGACATCACCACCGGGAACCTGATCACCTCCTTCGACCACTCGCTGAACGCTCAGGGCCTGCAGGTGGTCGGCGCACCCGACGGGTCGAGGATCTACGTCGGCGGCGACTTCACCACGGTCGACGGTCAGGTCCGCAACCACGTCGCGGCCTTCGACACCGCCAGCGGTGCACTGCTGTCGACCTTCCGGCCCAGCGTCAGCTCCCGGGTGCGGGCCCTCGCCGTGACCGGCACGACGGTCTACGTGGGCGGCAACTTCTTCAACGCGAACGGCTCCGCGCGCACTCGGCTCGCCGCGTTCGACGCCGCGACCGGCGCGCTGAAGCCGTGGGCGCCGACTGCGGACGACAACGAGGTCTGGACGATGGCCGTCGCACCGAGCGGCACCCGGGTCATCATCGGGGGGCGCTTCACCACGCTGAACCACGAGACCTGGGTGGGCATCGGTGCGGTGGACGCGACCACCGGTGTCACCGCACCGTGGAGCAGCCGACCCATCCCGACGCCGTCCGGCGGCAACTACTCGTACCCGTACGACTTCTTCATCGACAACGGGGTCCTGTACGCGGCGGCCGACGGCGAAGGCGGCCACTGGTTCGACGGCCGGTTCGCCGCCAACCCGGAGAACGGCGACCTGATCTGGCTGGACAACTGCTACGGCGCCTCGTACGGCGTCTTCGCCACGGGGGGCGTCCTCTACTCGGTCAGCCACGCGCACGACTGCACCTCGCTCGGCGCGTTCCCGGACACGTCACCGACCATCTGGCACCGCGCGCTGGCGACCACCACCTACCCGACCGGCCTCGACCAGGCGCCGCCGGGCAGCAACAGCAACTACACCGGCCAGCCGGTGCCGACCCTGCTGCACTGGTTCCCGTCGCTCGCCGCCGGCACCTACACGGGCCAGGGCCAGGCCGCGTGGACGGTCCGCGGAAACTCCCGATATGTGGTGCTCGGCGGCGAGTTTCCCCGCGTGAACGGAGTCGCCCAGCAGGGCCTGACCCGGTTCGCGATCAAGTCCGCCGCGCCGGACAGGGTGGGCCCAGTCTCGTCGTCCTCGCTGACCCCGACTGCGCTCTCGCTGCAGCCCGGGACGGCGCGGGTGGCCTGGCAGACGACCTGGGACTACGACAACGAGACGCTCCGCTACGACGTACTGCGGGACGGCGGCACGACGCCGGTCTACACGGTGACGCAGAAGTCCAACTTCTGGACCCTGCCGAGGATCGGCTTCGTGGACACCGGATTGTCGCCCGGCTCCACCCACACCTACCGGGTCAGGGTCGTCGACCCGTGGAACAACACCGTCACGAGCGCTACGTCCAGCCCGGTGACGGTGACGTCCACCGCGCCGAGCGGTTACGTCTCCGACGTGATTGGTGACGGCGCCGTCAAGTACTGGCGGCTCGGCGAGGCCAGCGGCTCGACCGCATACGACTGGGCAGGCTTCGACGACGCGACCTATGGCGCGGGCGTGGCACACGGCGCGAGCGGCGCCCTGCCCGACGACCGCGCCTCGACCTTCGACGGGTCCGGCACCGGGTTCGCCGTCTCCGGATCTCGGATCGGGGGACCGGCGACGTTCAGCGTGGAGGCCTGGGTCAACACGACCAGCACCTCCGGCGGCAAGATCGTCGGGTTCGGCGACAGCCCGAGCAACACCAGCAGCAACTATGATCGGCACGTCTACATGGACAACGCCGGCAAGATCTGGTTCGGCGTGTACCCGGGGGGCGTGCGCACCGTGACGAGTCCGTCGTCCTACAACGACGGCCAGTGGCACGACGTCGTCGCCACGCTGAGCGGCACTGGCATGGCGCTGTACGTCGACGGGAAGCGGGTGGGGCAGGACGGCAACGCCGGCGCCCAGGGCTACAGCGGCTACTGGCGCATCGGCGGTGACAACCTCAACGGCTGGCCGAACCAGCCGGCGAGCGCCTTCCTGGCCGGCTCGATCGACGACGTCGCGGTGTACCCCGCGGCGCTGTCGATGACGCAGGTGCAGAAGCACTACACCGACAGTGGCCGGACCCTCGCCCTGCCGCCGGCGCCATCCGACCCGTACGGCAAGGCGGTCTTCGACAGCGGCCCGGACCTCTACTGGCGGCTCGGCGAGGCGAGCGGCACGGTGGCGGCCGACGCCTCCGGGAACGACCGGGCCGGCAGCTACGGCAGCGGCGTGGCCCTCGGCCTGCCCGGGGCCCTCAGCGGCACCTCGAACACCGCCATCAACACGAACGGGACCCAGGCCGGGACGGTGATTTCCACCGGACCGGTCCAGGGTCCGACCACGTACACCGTGGAAGCCCTGGTCAAGACGACGTCCACGGCCGGCGGCAAGATCATCGGATTCGGCAACGCGGCGGACGGGGACAGCGGCAACTACGACCGACACGTCTATATGACGAACGACGGCCGGCTGGTCTTCGGCGCGTGGACCGGAGTCGCCAACACCATTACCAGCACGGCCAGTTACAACGACGGGAACTGGCACCACCTGGCGGCGACGGGCGGGCCCGCAGGCATGACGCTTTACGTGGACGGCGTGGCGGTTGGAACCAACCCGAACACCGGCGCGCAAGACTACTGGGGGTTCTGGCGGGTCGGCGGCGACAACCTCAACGGCTGGCCCGACCAGCCGAGCGGCGGCTATCTCGACGCGTCGATCGACGAGGCGGCGGTCTACTCGACCCAGCTGACCGCAACGCAGGTGCAGTCCCACTGGACGAAGACCGGGCTGGGCGCCGCGCCCGCGAATCAGCCGCCTGCTGCCTCGTTCACCTCGTCCTGTGCGGCGTTGGGATGCTCGTTCGACGGGTCCGCCTCGAGTGACCCGGACGGCACCGTGGACGGCTACCGCTGGTCGTTCGGCGACGGCTCGACCGGGTCCGGGGTGCAGCCGTCGCACACCTTCCCGGCCGCGGGCGACTACACGGTCACCCTCACGGTGACCGACGACGCGGGGGCCACCGCCTCGCTATCACAGGTGGTCTCCCCCCGGCCGCCGGCCAACCCTCCGGCCACCTTCGCCTCCGACGCGTTCGGCCGGTCGGTGAGCGGTGGCTTCGGCACCGCGGACAGCGGCGGCGCCTGGACGGTGAGCAGCACCACGGCCAACTACTCGGTGGCCAACGGGAGCGGGCAGATCACGTTACCGAGCGCGGCCGCGTCCCGGTGGGCGTATCTCACCGGCGTCTCTCGGTCCGACGCTGACGTGCAGGTCGCCTTCAGCACGGACAAGACCCCGACCGGCGGCGGAATCTACCTGTCGGCGGTGGGCCGGCGGGTAACGGCCAACACCGAGTACCGGGCACGGGCGCGCCTGCTGTCCACTGGCTCGGTCGCTCTCGCGCTGACCCAGCTCGCCGGGTCGAGCACCGAGACGCTGATCTCGTCCGAGGTCACGGTGCCCGGTCTGACCGCCACCGCCGGCGCGCAGCTGCGGATCCGCGTCGTCGCGACGGGCACCGCCCCGACCACGCTGCGGGCCAAGGCGTGGGCAGTCGGCTCGGCCGAGCCGGCGGGATGGCAGGTCTCGGCTACCAGCTCGACAGCCGGGCTCCAGGCGCCCGGTGGCGTCGGCGTGGCGGCGTACCTGTCCGGCAGCGCCACCAACGCGCCGGTGACGGTCTCGGTGGACGACCTCGCGGCCACGTCGACGAACACACCTCCGACCGCGGCGTTCACCGTCTCCTGCACCGGTCTGGACTGCTCGGTGGACGGCTCCGGGTCGGCCGACGCCGAGGGGACGATCAGCTACCTGTGGAGCTTCGCTGACGGCACGACCGCGACGGGTCTCTCGCCGAGCCACACCTACGCTGCCGCGGGGACCTACCGGATCACGCTCACGGTCACCGATGCGGGCGGCCTCACCGACGTGACCACCCGGACGGTTACCGTTCCCTGATGAGCGACTCCCAGACGGGCAGGGCGCCGGCGCGGACCGTGCCTAGGGAGCCCGCGGAGGATCGCGGCTACGCCGCGACCGTGCGCCGGCTGTCGTCCGCGCAGAAGACAACGGCGCCTGGCTCGCCGGCGTACTCCCGCTTCGTCAACAGGCGGATCGGCCGTTACCTGGCCGCCGCGGCACACCAGCTCGGCATGACGCCCAACCAGGTCACCGGCCTCAGCGCGCTCTGCTCGCTGGCCGGCGTCGTGGCCGTCGCGACCGTCCGGCCCTCCTGGGCCGTGGCCGCGGGGGTGGCATTCGCCCTGCTGCTCGGCTACGCGCTGGACTCGGCCGACGGGCAGCTGGCCAGGCTGCGTGGCGGCGGGTCGAAAGCCGGGGAATGGCTCGACCACATGGTCGACTGCGCGAAGATCCTGGCGGTGCATGGCGCCGTCCTCATCTCCTTCTACCGCTTCTTCGACCTTCGATGGGCGGCGGTCCTGCTCGTTCCGCTCGGCTATCAGATGGTGGAGTCGGTCTCGTTCTTCGGGATGACGCTCAACGACCAGATCAAGGCGGCGCACTTCGCGTCCCGTGGGGGGCGGCCACCCCACCCGGCGCGGCAGCCGTCCACGTTCCGCTCGATCGCGGTGCTCCCGACCGACTACGGCGTGCTCTGCCTGTCGTTCCTGCTGCTCGGCGTCGAGCGGGTGTTCCTCGCGGTGTACGCCCTGCTGTTCGTCGCCAACGCCGCGTTCATCCTGGCCGCGTCGGTCAAGTGGTTCCGGGACATGGCCGCGCTGGACGCCGACGTCAGGCAGACCTGAGCAGCCGTGGGCCCCCCGATGCGAGGTCTGCGCACCGGGTAGGAATGGAACGCGAGCTGCCGCAGCTGGTCAGCGCCGGTCTGGAGGAGCGTCGCCCGGGGCAGCTCGATCGTCCCGACGCTCGACGAGTGGACGGATCACGACCTTCGGCGCCAGGGGATCGACGGTGGGCGGGGACGGCGGCCGTCGCCGCAGCGCCGCGACACCGGTCACCCCGCCCGCGGCCAGCGCCGCCGCTCCCACCGAGCCGGCGACGACGAGTCCGGTTCGCGACCAGCCGCCCGCAGGTGCCGGGGGCCCGGGTCGGGCCGATGCGGGCCGACGCAGGACGACGCTGTCCCGGGTCCGGCCGGACTCGTCGATCGCGCGAAGCCTGAGTGTCGAGACCTGATCCGGGCCGGTGCCAGGATCGACGTCTCCGACTAGCACTACATGCTCGCCTGTCCTCGACGGCAGCGTCCACTCGACGGTCTCGACGCTCGGTCCCGCCGCGGTCGTCACCCGGCTGAGTCCGTCCTGGATGAACGTCGGAGTGGAGTTCGCGCCGCCGCCGCCGGCCGTGATGTAGGTCGTGCCGACCGTGCTGTCCACGTGATCCGCGTCGTAGCCTGCGACGCTCCCACCGCGCAGCGGCAGTGTCCGTTCATAGCAGTGGTTGTGCCCGGCGATGACGAGGTCCACCGCGTAGCGGTCGAAGAGTGGCACCCACTCGTCCCGGACGCCGCCCTCGGAGGCATGGGCCTCGTTCGAGCTGTAAGGCCCGTGGTGGAGCACGGCCACGATGAAGTCGATGCCGGAGCCGGGCCGGCGCATCTCGGCCAGCGTGGAGCGCAACCACCGCGTCTGGGCACCCGCTGTATACCGGCGGTTGGCTGGCAGCTCGTAGGAGACGTCGTTGCTGTCGAGGCCGACGAAGCCGACCGTTCCGTAGCGGACGCTCCAGGATGCCGGGCACTCCAGCGGGCTCTGTCCGGGCAGCGGCAGCCGGGCCAGGACGCCGGCGTAGCCGTGCGTGTCGAAGCCCGGCTCCATCTCGTGGTTGCCGAGCACGGACAGGAACGGCACCGAAGCCGTGACCGGATCGTTCTGGACCAGCCAGGCGTCCCATATCTGCGGATGGAAGATGTCTCCCGGGCCGCCACGTCCGTTCTGGTTGGCATAGCAGATATCGCCGGCGAGGACATGGACGGCGGGCTTGAGCGCCGCGACCCGGCGCAGCAGGAGCGCCGAGTGGTAGCCCACGCCCTGGTCGCCGAACGCTGTGAAGCGGAAGGGTTCCGGCCCCCCGCCGGCCGTCCGGAACTGTCCGGTCGAGGCGGGCGTGCCGTCGACGAGGACCCGATAGGTGTAGTCAGTCCCAGGCTGCAGGCCCT
>DASPYH010000165.1:0-3213 GCA_035636875.1 Mycobacteriales bacterium
CCCGAGCTCGCGAGGGTGCACCCGGCAGCACCCTGGGTGGGCGCGTCGGCCCGACCGGACCAGCTCACCCCGGCCGCCGCCCCGGGGGTCCGGGGGCGCCCCCGCACCGGCCTGCCCGGCCGGTCGGGGACACCCGAGCTCGCGAGGGTGCACCCGGCAGCACCCTGGGCGGGCGCGTCGGCCCGACCGGACCAGCTCACCCCAGCCGCCGCCCCGGGGTCCGGGGGCCGCCCCCGGAGTTACTCGCCGCCCTCGACCCGCATCACGCTCGCCACCTCGCGCACGACCGCGAGCCGGCGGAGGTCGTCGACGGTGGCGGCGAGCGCGGCGTCGGGTGCGGTGTGGGTGACCAGCACCAGGGTCGCGTCGTCGCCTCGGCCCTCCTGCCGCACGGTCGAGATGCTCACGTCGTGCGCGGCGAACGCGTGCGCGACCGCGGCCAGGACACCCGGCCGGTCCGCGACGTCGAGCGAGATGTGGTAGCGCGTCGGCGTCTCTCCGATCGCCCGCACCCGCAGGTCCGCGTACGCCGACTCGCCGGCACCCCGGCCGCCGGTGAGCCGGTTGCGGGCGACCGCGACGAGGTCGCCGAGGACCGCGGACGCGGTCGGGGCGCCGCCGGCACCGCGGCCGTAGAACATCAGCTGCCCAGCGGCCTCGCCCTCGACGAAGACCGCGTTGAACGCGTCGCCGACGCCGGCCAGCGGGTGGCTGCGCGGGATCATCGCCGGGTGCACCCGGACACCGACGGACTCGGCGCCCGAGGCGTCGGACAGCCGGTCGCAGATCGCCAGCAGCTTCACCGTGCAGCCCATCGCCTTCGCACTGGCGACGTCGGCGGCGCCGACGTCCGAGATCCCCTCGCGGTGCACGTCGGTGGCCGTCACCCGGGTGTGGAAGGCCAGGCCGGCCAGGATCGCCGCCTTGGCGGCCGCGTCGAAGCCGTCGATGTCCGAGGTCGGATCCGCCTCCGCGTAGCCGAGCGCCGTCGCCTCCGCAAGCGCCTCGGCGAAGCCGGCGCCGGTGGCGTCCATCCGGGACAGCACGTAGTTGGTGGTGCCGTTGACGATGCCGATCACCCGGTTGATCCGGTCGCCGGCGAGCGACTCGCGCAGCGGGCGCAGCAGCGGGATCGCGCCCGCCACGGACGCCTCGAAGTAGAGGTCGACGCCGGCGTCCCGGGCCGCCGCGTGCAGCGCCGCGCCGTCCTCGGCGAGCAGCGCCTTGTTCGCCGTCACCACCGACTTGCCGGTCTTCATCGCGGTGAGCAGCAGCGTCCGTGCGGGCTCGAGGCCGCCGATCACCTCGACCACGACGTCAACGTCCGGTCGCTCGACCAGGGCGGCGGCGTCGGTGGTGAGCAGGCCGGGCGGCACGTCCGGATGCCGGGCCGGCCGGCGCACGGCGATGCCGGCGAGCTCCAGCGGCGCGCCGACCCGGGCGGCCAGGTCGTCCGCCTGCTCGGCCAGCAGCCGGACCACGTGGGCGCCGACCGTGCCGCAGCCGAGCAGCGCGACCCTCACCGCCGCCTCCTCAGCAGCAGCGTGAAGACCAGGTAGAGCACGACGATCCCGGCGACAAGGGTGAGCAGGACCGAAGCGTCGCGGGTGACGGCGAGCAGCAGGACGAGCAGCAGGAGCGCGAGCACCGGCCAGGTGCGGCGCCGCCGCCGCGCCATCAGACCGCCTCCCCGAGCCGGCCGGGCCCGTCGACCCCGTCGGCCTCGTCGACCCCTTCGAGCACGTCGAGGCGGAACAGGTCGTCCTCGGTCTCCCGGCGTACCAGCACCCGGGAGGTGCCGCCGGCGACGGCGACCACAGGCGGGCGCGGGACGTGGTTGTAGTTGCTCGCCATCGACCGGCAGTACGCGCCGGTGGCGGCGACCGCGACCAGGTCACCGGGTGCCAGGTCGGCGGGCAGCCAGCTGTCGCGCACCACGATGTCGCCGCTCTCGCAGTGCTTGCCGACCACCCGGCACAGCACCGGCGGCTCCTCGGCGACCCGGGACGCGAGCACGCACGTGTAGTGGGCGTCGTAGAGCGCCGTCCGGATGTTGTCGCTCATCCCGCCGTCCACCGAGACGTACCGGCGGTGCTGGGTGTCCTTGACCGTGCCCACCTCGTACAGGGTCACGGTGGCCGGCCCGGCGATCGCGCGGCCCGGCTCGACCGCGAGCCGGGGCATGGCGAGACCGGCGGCGGCGGACTCGCGGGCGACGATCGAGCGCATGGAGGCGGCCAGCGCCGGCACGTCCATCGGGTCGTCGGCCTCCGTGTAGGCGATGCCGAAGCCGCCGCCGAGGTCCAGGTACGGCGGCTCGAGGCCGAGTTCGTCCCGGATCCGGACCAGCAGCCCGACCGCCCGGTGCGCGGAGACCTCGAAGCCGGAGGTGTCGAAGATCTGCGAGCCGATGTGCGAGTGCACCCCGGCGAGCTCCAGCGAGGAGTGCCCGACCACCCGCCGCGCGGCCTCGAACGCGTCCCCGGACGCCAGCGAGAAGCCGAACTTCTGGTCCTCGTGCGCGGTCGCGATGAACTCGTGGGTGTGCGCCTCGACCCCGACCGTGGCGCGCACGAGCACCGGCTGCCGCCGCCCGCGCTGCTCGGCGAGCCACGCCAGCCGGGCGATCTCGGCGAACGAGTCGACGACAACCCGGCCCACACCCGCGTCGAGCGCCCGCTCCAGTTCGGCGACCGACTTGTTGTTGCCATGCACCGCGATCCGCTCCGGCGGAACCCCGGCCCGCACCGCCGCTGCCAGCTCGCCGCCGGTGCACACGTCCAGGCCGAGTCCCTCCTCGGCGACCCAGCGCAGCACCGCCAGGCAGCAGAACGCCTTGGCCGCGTAGTGGACGTCGTGCGCCGACGGCACCGAGCCGCCCGGGTCGCCGAACGCCTGCACGAAGTCCCGGCATCGGGAGCGGAAGTCCGCCTCGTCCAGCACGTACGCGGGAGTGCCGTGCGTCGCGGCGAGGTCCCGCACGTCGACCCCGCCGAGCACCAGCGCGCCGTCCCCGCCCCGCTGGGTGGTCACCGGCCAGACCGCCGGCACCAGCGCCGCGGCATCGGCCGGCGGCGCCAGCAGGCTGGACGGCGGCTCGCTGGCGTCGGCGTGCAGCACCCCCGCCTCGTGTGTCCTCACCAGACCGTCCTCAACCGACTGTCCTCACGCGACCGCGATCGTCCGCCGGTCACATGCGATCGGGCGCGGAGA
>DASPYH010000166.1:0-7840 GCA_035636875.1 Mycobacteriales bacterium
GGTTGTGACCGGCCAGCTCGGTCGCGGTCGCACCCGGCTCGACCAGCGAGACGCGCACGTGGCGCTTGGTGACCTCCTGGCGCAGTGACTCGCTGAACGCGCCGACCGCGTGCTTGGTGGCGTTGTAGACGCCCGACCCCCTGGTGGCGACCCGGGCGGCGACCGAGGAGACCTGCACCAGGGTGCCGCGCCGCTCGAGCAGGTGCGGCAGCGCCGCGTGCGTCATGTACATCACGCCGAGGACGTTCGTGTTGACCATCCGGCGCCAGTCCTCGGTGTCGGCACCGAGGATCGTGCCGAGCAGCATGACCCCCGCGTTGTTCACCACCAGGTCGAGACCGCCGAGCTCGCCGGCGGTCCGCCGCACGGCGTCCCGGCAGGCCTGCTCGTCGGCGACGTCGAGGTGCAGGGTCAGCGTCTTGGCTCCGGCCGCGGTGAGCTCGTCGTGCAACTCGCCGAGCCGCCTGGTGCGCCGGGCTCCGACCGCCACCGCCGCCCCCGCCTTCGCCAGGGCGACCGCCGTCGCCCGGCCGATTCCCGACGACGCGCCGGTGACCAGCGCGACCTTGCCGTCCAGCGCTCCGCTCACGGCTCGCATCCTGCCCGCGCCGCTGCCGCCCCGCACCTGCTCGCCGGCTATCAGTTGAGGAGATCCCGCCGGCGGCTGGACCGGGCCGGCGCGAGCGCCGAGGCTGGCGGGGTGACCGAGACGACGCAGGCGCCGGCGGTGCGCACGCTGGTGGACCTGACCCACCCGGTGGAGAACGGCATGACCACCTATCCGGGCCTGCCCGGACCCGAGGTCGGCGCGCACGTCACCCGGGAGGCTTCCCGGGCCTCGTACGCGCCCGGCACCGAGTTCCACCTCGGCCGGATCTCGATGGTCGCCAACACCGGGACCTACCTCGACTCGCCGTACCACCGGTTCGCCGACGGCCTCGACCTCGCCGCATTGCCGCTCCGGAGCACCGCGGACCTTCCCGGGGTCGTCGTGGACGTGACCGGCTCCGACGTGCGCGGCATCGACCCGCTGGCGACAGCCGGCACGAACGTGGCCGGCCGGGCGGTGCTGCTGCGGACCGGGTGGGACCGGCACTGGCGGACCGACCGGTACGGGGAGGACGCACCGTACCTGACCGCGGACGGCGCCGACGACCTGGTGGAGCGCGGCGCGGTGCTGGTCGGCATCGACTCGGTGAACATCGACGACCGGGGCGACCCCTCGCGCCCGGCACACACGGCGCTGCTCGCCGCCGGCGTACCGGTCCTGGAGCACCTCACCGGCCTGGACCGGCTGCCGGCCGCCGGCTTCCGGCTGCACGCGGCCCCGGTGCCCGTGGTAGCCCTGGGCACGTTCCCGGTCCGCGCGTACGCCGTCGTCGACGGGCCCGGCTGAGCCCGGTCAGGCAGAGGCAGGGCGGGTCGGCTCAGCGCGCCGGGTTCGGCGTGTGCGGCCGCTTGCCCAGTTGGCGCCAGTCACTCTCGGCGACGTCGACGCCGTAGTGTTCGGCCGCCTTGCGGATGTTCGCGAAGGCGACGTCGCGGTCGGCGTCGCTGACGTCCTGCACCTGGTCGAACCGGGCCAACGCGGTCCGCACGTGCCGGGCGTCGGTGATCGGCTCCTTGCGCTGGCGCGGAAACGCGTACGCGCTGTCCGGCAACTCCTTGCGGTCAGCGCTGCTGAGCTCGCCGCGCTCGGGCTTCGGTGGCTTCCAGGTCGTGGTCATCTCCCCGACCTACCCCGGCGGGTCCTCCGCCTCACCGGGCCCGGCCGGTGCCCGGCGGGCTCGCCGGCCGGGATCGAAGCCGTCACCGGCGACCCGGCGGTCCCCGTCGGGCTCCGCGACGGGGGTCGCGGGAAGGGCCGCACCAGCCGCGCCCGGATCGATGGCCACCGCGGCCCGGTGCGCATCAGCCGCCTCGGCGGCCTGGCGCTGGGAGAGCGCCGACTCGGTCCTCAGCGGGATCTCCTCCAGGAACAGCAGCAGGACGAAGCCGACGAACAGGATCGCCGCCGCGACCAGGAAGACCAGGTCCATCGCCTCGGAGAAGCCGACCT
The DNA here is from genome assembly GCA_035636875.1 of Mycobacteriales bacterium. GTDB lineage: Bacteria > Actinomycetota > Actinomycetes > Mycobacteriales > CADCTP01 > CADCTP01. The sequence continues at coordinate 2,060 of DASPYH010000166.1, forward strand.
GGAACGGGCGGGCCAGCCGCGGGTCGATCCGCTGGATGAACGACGAGTCGTCCAGGGAGAGGCCACCGCCGCCGGACTGCACCGCCTGCACCACCTGTCGGTCCACCGGGTTGGCCAGCACCCTCGGGTCGTGCAGCGCCGCCTGGAACTGGGCAGTCCCCGCCGCCGCCCGGATCGCCTCGGCGATCCGGGAGCGGACCGACGAGAACAGGATCGACAGGAAGACAGCGGTGCCGAGGGTGCCGCCCATCTGCCGGAAGAACGTCGCCGACGACGTCGCGACACCGATGTCGCGCGGGGGCATCGCGTTCTGCACCGCGAGGATCAGCGGCTGCAGGTTCCCGCCGAGGCCGAGGCCGAAGACGACCATCGCGATGCCCGTCTGCCACAGCGGCGTGTCGACGCCGACGCGGGAGAACAGCAGCAGCCCGACCACCATCAGCGCCGACCCGACGACCGGGAAGATCTTGTAGCGGCCGGTGCGGGAGATGAGCTGGCCGGAGATCACCGAACCGGTCATGATCCCGAGGGTCAGCGGCAGCAGCAGCAGGCCGGCACGGGTGGGGGTGGCGCCCTTGACGATCTGCAGGTACAGCGGGAGCACCGCCACCCCGCCGAACAGGCCCATGCCGATGATCACGCCGATGATCGAGCTGAGCCTGAATATCCTGTTGCGGAAGAACCGGAGCGGCAGCAGCGCGTCCTCGCCGATCCGGCGCTCCGCCCAGACGAACAGCACCAACCCGACGACGCCGATGCCGTAGCACAGCATGCTGCGACCGGACATCCAGCCCCACGACCGGCCCTGCTCGGCGACGACGAGCAGCGGCACCAACCCGACGATCAGGGTCAGCGCTCCGAGGTAGTCAATGCGGTGCTCGCGGCGGGTGTGCGGGATGTTGAGCACCCGGAAGACCACCATCAGCGCGACGATGCCGATCGGCACGTTGACGTAGAAGATCCACCGCCAGCCGGCGAACCAAAGGATCTTGTCCTGCCCGGCGAAGAAGCCGCCGATCACGGGTCCGAGCACGCTCGACGTGCCGAAGACGGCGAGGAAGAAGCCCTGATACCGGGCGCGCTCCCGGGGGGAGACGATGTCGCCGATGATCGCCAGCGCCAGCGAGAACAGTCCGCCGGCGCCGATGCCCTGGATCGCCCGGTACGCCGCCAGCTGGTACATCGACGTCGAGGTGCCACACAGCGCCGACCCGAAGATGAAGATCGAGATGGCGAAGAGGAAGTACGGCTTCCGGCCGTAGATGTCCGACAGTTTCCCGTACAGCGGGGTGCTGACGGTCGAGGTGATCAGGTACGCCGTGGTCACCCATGCCTGCAGGGTCAGGCCGTGCAGGTCGTCGGCGACGGTACGGATCGCGGTCGCGACGATCGTCTGGTCCAGCGCGGCCAGGAACAGGCCGAGCATCAGGCCGGTGAAGATGGTGAGGATCTGCCGGTGGGTGAGGCCAGCCGGCGACGGGCTTCCCCCGACCGGGCCATCAGCGGTCGACGTCACACGCTCTCCTTCGGCGGATGATTGCACCGTGCAGCTCTAGCAGCCCAGCATGGTCTGCCCTGTGCTGACCCGGCAAACCAGCGGCCGGCGGCCGCCGGGCGGGCAACCGGACGAGCGAGCCGGGCGGAACGAGCGGACCCGACGGCAGTCGGCCGAACGGAGGACCAGTGGACAGCGTGGTCGCACGCAGGGCCTGGCAGCGGGTCGAGCCGCTGCACGCGGTGACCTACTTCGCCCCCGAGACCAGGGCGGCGACCGATGCGCTCGGGCTGCGTGGCGGCTGGATGAGCTACTTCGGCTGCCGGGCGGCACCGCTGGGACCGGTGCCCGCCGCCGTGGTCACCGCGATCTTCCACGGCTTCCACCCGAGCATGGTCGCGCGTGCCATCCCGGACGCGTGGCACGCGGCGCCTCCCGAGCGGCTGCTCGAAGCGCGGCTGACCGCGGTCGACGGGGCGTACCGGCGGCTGCTCGCCGACCCAGACAGGGTGGGCGCAGGGATGGGCAGGGATGGGATGGGGGCAGACGGGGTGAGCGGGGACGACGTCCGGTCGGCGGCCGCGCTGGCTGCCGCGGCGGCGGCGGAGGCGGACACGTCGGGGCGCCCGCTGGCCGCCGCGAACGCCGCGCTGCCACTGCCGGACGAGCCGCACCTGGCGCTATGGCAGGCGCTGACCGTGCTGCGCGAGCACCGCGGTGACGGGCACGTGGCATCGCTGGTGGCGTACGAGGTCCAGCCGTGCCAGTCGCACGTGCTGGCCGCGGCCGCCGGCCGTGCCTCGGCGGACGCGCTGCGGACCAACCGGCGCTGGAGCGAGCAGGAGTGGGCCGCCGCCGTCGCGGCGCTGGCCGAGCGCGGCTGGCTCACCCCCGACGGTGAGCTCACCGACGCCGGCCGCACGGTCCGGCGGGAGATCGAGAAGCGGACCGACCGGCTCGCGCTCGGGCCGTACGCGGCCCTCGGCCTGGGGCGGACCGAGGATCTGCTGGCAGTGCTGCACAGGCTGGCCGAGCGGGTGGTCGCAGCCGGTGGCGTGCTGCGGCCCAACCCGGTCGGCGTGCCCTGGCCACCGACGGACGAGATCACCTGATCGGAGCAACGTGACGGCGAAACCGGTGCCTGTTCCGTCGGCCGTACTGGCTAGTGTGCGCAGCGTGAGTGGAAATGACGCCTACCTGCGCTTCCCGACCATCCGTGGCGACCGGGTCGCCTTCGTCGCGGAGGACGACGTTTGGCTCGCCCCGGCCGACGGTGGTCGGGCATGGCGGCTGACCGCCGACTCCGTCCCGGTGGCCGGGACGCGGCTGTCCCCCGACGGCGGCGCGGTGGCCTACACGAGCACTCGGGACGGGGCGCCGGAGGTGCATGTCGTGGACACCGAGGGCGGCGCGGCGCGACGGCTGAGCCACTGGGGCGACGCGTTCACCCGGGTGGTCGGATGGACGCGGGACGGACGGGTGGTGGCGAGCACGGCGGCCGGCGAGCCGTTCCGCGGTCGGGTGTGGGCGTGGGCGATGCCGCTCGACGGCGGCGTGCCCGAGCGGCTGCCCTACGGGCCGGTCAACGCGGTGTCGCCCGGTCCGGCCGGGGCGATGCTGCTCGGCGTCGACCAGAGCAGGCGAGCCGCCGCCGCGTGGAAGCGCTACCGTGGCGGCACCGCGGGGAAGCTGTGGATCGACCGCGACGGCAGCGGCGAGTTCGTCCGGCTGCTCGGCGAGCTCGGCTCGCAACTGGAGGACCCCGACTGGGTGGGCGACCGGGTGGTGTTCCTGTCCGACCACGAGGGCTGGGGCAACGTCTACTCGGTGCGGCCGGACGGCTCGGACCTGCGCCGCCACACCGACCTCGGCGAGTCGTACGCGAGGGCGATGCGGACCGACGGGCGGCGCGTGGTCTACCAGCGGCTCGGCGAGCTGTGGCTGCTCGAGGACCTGGCGGCCGACACGCAGCCGCGCCGTCTCGACGTCACCCTCGCCGGCCCTCGCACGGCCCGGCAGCCCCGACCGGTCTCGGCGCGCGACTGTCTCGGCGACGTCTCGGCCGACCGCTCCGGCCGGGCGAGCGCGGTCGAGGTGCTCGGCACCATCCACTGGTTGACCAGCCGGGACGGCCCGGCACCGGCGCTCGCGGACCAGCCGGGCGTGCGGGGGCGGCTGCCGCGGGTGCTCGGTCCGCCCCACGGAGCCGGTTCGGAGACCGCGCCGCTGGTGGCCTGGGTGACCGACGCGGAGGGCGACGACGCGATCGAGATCCGGGTCAGCGACGGGAGCGACCAGGGCCGACGGATCGGGGCCGGGCAACTCGGCCGGGTGCTGGAGGTGGCCGCCTCCCCGGACGGCCGGCTGCTCGCGGCGGCCAGCCACGGCGGACGCGTGCTCGTGGTCGACGTGGCCGGCGGCGAGGTGCGCGAGATCGACCGCACCGGGCACGCCGATGCCTCCGGGCTGTCCTTCTCCCCCGACTCGGCCTGGCTCGCCTGGTCCCACCCGGGGGAGGAAGCGCTCCGGCAGATCAGGGCGGCCCGGGTCGCCGACGGGACGGAGCCGGCGCTGATCGAGGTGACGCCGCTGCGCTTCATCGACACCGACCCGGTGTTCACCCTGGACGGGAAACACCTGGCGTTCCTGTCCACCCGCACCTTCGACCCCGTGTACGACGAGTGGGTCTTCGATCTGTCCTTCACCGGTGCGACCCGGCCCTACCTGGTGCCGCTGGCAGCGACCACGCCGTCCCCGTTCCATCCGGAGCCCGGCGGCCGGCCGAGCGGCGGGCCCGAGCAGCACGGCGGTGACGGGGACTCGGACGGGGCGCCGCCGCAACCGGTGACGCTCGACGCGGACGGGATCGAGGAGCGGGTCACGGCGGTGCCGGTCCCGACCGGCCGCGCCTCGGCGCTACAGGCGGCCAAGGAGGGCCTGCTCTGGCTCGAGACGCCGCCGGCCGGCCTGCTCGGCGAGGATCGGGCCGGCGACGCCGCCGACCCGGTGCGGCCGAGGCTGCAGCGCTACGACTTCGCCAAGCGGAAGGATCTCACCCTGGCCGACCAGGTCGACGGGTTCGCGGTGACCGGCGACGGCAAGCGGGTCCTGGTGCGCGACGAGCAGGCGCTGCGGGTGGTGCCGGCCGACCGCCGGGTGGACCCGGACGACGAGGGAGACCGCGACGCGGTGGTCGACGTCGACCTGCGCCGGCTGCGGGTGCAGGTGGACCCGTCCGCGCAGTGGCGGCAGATGTACGACGAGGCCGGCCGGCTGATGCGCGACCACTTCTGGATCGAGGACATGGGCGGGGTCGACTGGCCGGCGGTGCTGGAGCGCTACCGCCCGGTGGTCGAGCGGGTGGCGACCCGCGACGACCTGTCCGAGCTGCTCTGGGAGGTGCAGGGCGAGCTGGGCAGCTCCCACGCGTACGAGATCCCGCCGCCGCCGCGGTCGGAGCCCGGCCGCAGGCTCGGGCACCTCGGCGCCGACCTCGCCCGCGACGGGGACCGCTGGCGTGTCCAGCGGGTGCTGCCCGGCGAGTCCTCGGTCCGCGGCGCCCGCTCGCCGCTGGCCGCGCCGGGGGTCGCGGTCCGGGCCGGGGACGCCATCCTCGCCGTCGACGGCCGTCCGGTGGACCCGGAGCGCGGGCCGTCGCCGCTGCTGGCCGGCGCGGCCGGCGTTCCGGTCGAGCTGACCGTCGAGCCCGCCGGCGAAGGCGAGGTGCGGCGCGTTGTCGTCGTCCCGCTGGAGGACGAGCGCGCGCTGCGCTACCAGGGTTGGGTCGCCGACCGCCGGGCCGTCGTCCACGCCGCGTCCGGCGGCCGGGTCGGCTATCTGCACATCCCCGACATGGTGGCCAGCGGCTGGGCGCAGCTGCACCGCGACCTGCACCTCGAGGTCGCCCGGGAGGCGCTGGTCGTCGACGTCCGGGACAACAACGGCGGCCACGTGTCCGAGCTGGTGCTGGAGAAGCTCGCTCGCCGGGTGCAGGGCTGGGACACCACCCGGCACGGCCCGCCGACGACCTACCCGACCAACGCGCCTCGTGGTCCCATGGTGGCGATCGCCAACGAGCAGGCCGGCTCGGACGGCGACATCGTCACCGCCGGCTTCAAGCAGCTCGGGCTCGGGCCGGTCGTCGGCACCCGGACCTGGGGCGGCGTCATCGGCATCGACGGCCGCTACAAGCTGGTCGACGGCACCGTGGTGACCCAGCCGAGATACTCGTTCTGGTTCACGAGCCTGGGCTGGGGAGTGGAGAACTACGGGGTCGACCCGGACGT
>DASPYH010000167.1:0-13998 GCA_035636875.1 Mycobacteriales bacterium
GCGAGCACCTCACCGCGGTGGACGCGGCCGTGGCCGCAGGGGTGCGCCGGATCGTCTACCTGTCCTTCGTCGACGGCCGTCCGAACGCGACCTTCACTCTCGCCCGCGACCACTGGGCGACCGAAGATCGGATCCGCGCCAGCGGGCTCGCGTGGACGTTCCCGCGGATGAACCTCTACCTGGATTTCCTGCCGTCCATGGTGGCGCCCGAAGGAATTATCGAGGGCCCGGCGGACGAGGGCCGGGTCGCCGCGGTGGCCCGCGCCGACATGGCCGAGGTGGTCGCCAGGCTGCTGACCGAGGAGGGACACTCCGGTCAGGCGTACGACCTGACCGGACCGGAGGCGCTGACGCTGGCCGAGGCCGCGGACCGGATGTCCCGCCTGTCCGGCAGGCGGGTCGTCTTCCGGAACCAGACGGTCGAGGAGGCGTACGCCTCGCGCGCGCCCTACGGCGCGCCCGACTGGCAGGTCGACGCGTGGGTGAGCACCTACCTGACGATCGCCGAGGGCAACGCCGCCGCCGTGTCGGACGCGGTCCCGCTGTTCACCGGTCACCGGGCGACCTCACTCGAGGACTACCTGCGGGCGCACCCCGAGGCGCTCGACCATGTCACCGGCTGAGTCCTCAGCGATCCTCGGCCGCGTCGGGCAGCACTGCGCCGGAGGCGCGCTCGGGGTCGATCCCGAGCGCCTGCCGGGCGGCCTCGCCGTGGGTCGACTCGTCCCACGGCGGCGACTCGTCCGACTCCTCGTCCGACTCCTCGTCGGAGTCCGCTCCGGAGGCCTCGGTCGAGCCGGCCGGCCGGCTCCCGCGCGACTTGCGCCACTGCTCCCGCGGCACCGTGGCCGGGTCGATGCGGCCGCCCGCGGTCTCGCCCGGCAGGTCCCGCATCCGCTCGCGGGCGACCTCCCGCAGGTCCTCCGGGTCGTGCTCGTGCCCACCGTGCTCGGTCACCGCGCACCTCCTCCTGCTCCTGGCCGCCTCGGCAGGCTACCCGTGCCGCCGGCGGGCAACCGGGGCGCCCGAACCGATGCCCGGGCTTCGTCAGCCGGACTGCACGGCCTTGACCAGCAGGTCCGGTACGTCCTCCGGCCCGGCCGAGGTGCGCTCGCCGGTGCGCAGGTCCTTGACCGAGACGGTCCCGTCCCGGTCCAGGGTCAGCACGAAGCGCGCGCCGCGGCTGTCGGCGTACCTCATCTGCGTCGCGTGCTTCACCGGCGCCGGATAGACCTCGGCGTCGACGACGCCGGTCGACCGGACCCGGTCGGCGGTGGCGAGCAGCACCCGCAGGTCGTCCTCCCGGCCCACGGTGACGACCGCGAGCGGACGGTCCCGTGCCTGCTCCGGCAACGCTTGGCCGCCCTCCAGCGCGGCCAGCAGCCGGGACAGCCCGATGCTGCCGCCGACGCCCGGCAGCCGCTGCCGGGTGAACAGCCCGGCCAGGTCGTCGTACCGGCCGCCGGAGCAGATGCTGCCCACCTCGGGCGCGGCCAGCAGGGTGGTCTCGAAGACGAGCCCGGTGTAGTAGTCCAGCCCGCGGGCGATGCCGGGATCGACCCGCAGAGCGTCCGGCGGGGCGCCGGCGGCGAGCGCCAGGTCGAGCACCAGCCGAAGCTGCTCGAGCGCGTGGCGACCCTGGCCGCCGGGGGTGAACAGCTCGCGTACCCCCTCGAACGTCTCCTCGTCCGACTCCCCTCGCGCCGCGGCGAAGGCGAGCACCCTCTCCGCCGCCGCACCGTCGACCCCGGCCCCGGCGAGCTCGTCGCGGACCGCGTCCGGCCCCACCTTCTCGATCTTGTCCAGCGCCCGCAGCACCGGTGCGGCCCGGTCGACCAGCCCGAGGTCGGCGAGCAGCCCGTTGAGCACGCGGCGGTCGTTCACGCGCATCAGGTACGGCCCGACCTGCATCCGCGACAGCGACCGGCTGAACATGGCCAGGATCTCGGCGTCCGCGCTGGGACCGGTCTCGCCGATCACGTCGGCGTCGCACTGGAAGAACTCGCGGTAGCGCCCGCGCTGCGGCCGCTCCCCGCGCCAGACGTACCCGACCTGGTAGAGCCGCAGCGGCGGGCGGAACTCGGTGTGCTGTGCGGCGAAGCGGGCGAGCGGAACGGTCAGGTCGAAGCGCAACGCGACGGGACGGCCGCCCTGGTCCTCGAACTCGAACATCTGCTTGTCCGACTCGCTGCCGCCCTTGCCCTTGAGCACGTCGGCGTGCTCCAGCGCCGGCGTCTGGATCGGGTCGTAGCCGAACGACGAGAACGTGTCCTCGGCCACCCGCAGCAGGCGGCGCCGGTGCAGCGCCGGGGTGGGTGGGAGGTCGGCGAAGCCGCGCAGCGTGCGGGGCTCGATCAGCGGGCGGTCCATCCCGTCGATCGTCCCACGCGCGGCCCCACGCCCGTCGCCCCGCCTCCGAGCGGACAAGCCGACGAGCGAACGAGCCGACGAGCGAACGAGCCGACGAGCCGACGAGCGGAAAGGCCATCCTCGGACTGCACCGCCCTCGAGCCCGGGCCTGCGGCTCAGGGTGCCGCGGCGAGCTGTTCGACGGGTTCGGCCAGCACCGTCTCCGGCCCGAGCCGCTCCAGCCGGTCGTCGTCGACCGCGTCCGCGGTCTCGGTCAGCACGGCCGCCACTTGCCGCTCCCGCTCGGGGTCGTACCGGGCCAGCACCCGACGCAGCACCTCGCCCGGCACCGACTCCCGCAGCCCCACGTGCAGCAGGCTGAGCCCGGCGGTGACACCGTCGGCGACCTCCGGAACGATCACCACCAGCCGGCCGTCCCGCAACCCGCGGGTGAGCAGCACCCGCCGCCGCTCGGCGACCAGCAGCTTGGTGCCCCGCAGCCGCAGGTCGTGCTCCACCCGAGACCGCATCGAGCGGGCGACCCCGTCGCGGGCGCCCAGCCCGATCGACGGCGGGTCGGCCGCGAGGTCGACCTGGTAGCGGGTGCCCCCGGTGACCGAGTCCACCACCTCGCTGAGCGCGGCGAGAGCGCGCAGCACGGGGAAGGTGAGCCGGTCCCGGTCGACGTCGCGGCGCAGCAACTCGTCGAGCAACGCCGAGCCGGGCGGCTCCTCGTACGACCGGCTGGTGCCGACCGTGACGGTCTTCGCCTGGTGCCGGACGGCGTCGATCGAGCGGGTCAACTCGTCCGTGCCGACGAGCAGGGCGTCGTCGAGGTCGCGGCGCAGCCGGTCCGGGGTGGGCGGGCCGCCGTCCGCCGGCCGGTAGTCGTCGGGTCGGGTACGGCCGGCCAGCACGTCGTCGAGCCGCTGCAGCCGCAGGGCGGTGGACGCGCTGAGGCAGCCGTCCAGCTCACCGGTCGCCGCCCGGCCGCAGAACCCCTCCAGCGCGGCCCGCACCTCCTGCCGCGGGCGCCCGGTCGGCAGGGCCGCCGGCTCCGGTCCGCTCCCCGGTTCGCCGGGATCGGCGAGCGCGTCCAGCGCCTCCCGGAGCGGGTCGGCGGACCGGTCGATCGCCTCGGCACAGGCGTACGCCAGCACGTGGCCGGAGGCGACCGCGAGCAGCCAGCCCAGCCGCTGTGCGGTGGCCGGCACCCGCAGGACGTGCTCGACCGCGTCGTAGCGGCGGTCCCCCTCCGCCGCGATCACCACCGGCACGTTCCGGTGCGCGGCGAAGATCTCCACCTCCTTGGCCAGGTCGTCCGCGACCGGTCCCTCGGTGCCGGCCGCGCAGACGACGATCATCGACTCGGCGGACAGGTCGATGTGCTTCTTGTCCTCGGCGACGTCGGCCGGCACCGCGGTGTAGCAGAGCTCCGAGAGCTTGATCCGGATCTCCGCGGCGGCCACCCGACCGAGTCCGGAGCCGACCACCGCCCAGTGCCGCCGGCGCGGCGCCACCGCCCGCGCGACCCGCTGCGCGGGCCCGGTGTCGGCGACGACCGATGCGAGCTGGTCGGGCAGCGCCCGGAGCGCGCAGAGAAGCTCGTGCTGAACCGGTCCGCCGGCCAGATCCAGCTCCTGCGCCAGCTCGAGGGCGAGCAGCACGCCGGCGACGATCTGGGCGTAGAACGCCTTCGTCGACGCGACGGCCATCTCCACGTCCCGCCCGTCGGAGGTGTAGAGCACGCCGTCCGCCTTCGCCACCAGGTCGCTCTCCCGGCGGTTGACGACGGCGAGCACGCAGGCGCCACGGGCGCGGGCGAGGTCGACCGCCCGGTTGGTGTCCGTGGTGGTGCCCGACTGGCTGATCGCCAGCACGCAGGTGTCGGTGAGATCCGGCGTGAGGTGCCAGGCAGACAGCTCGGTCGCCGGCATCGCGCTGACCGCCATCGCGGGGGCGAGCAGGTCCGCGGTCATCGCGGCCACTCCCTGCCCGGCCACGTGCGCGGTGCCCTGCCCGACCAGGACCAGTCGGCGGATCCGGCCGGACCGCAGCCGGGCCCGCACCGGGTCGGGCAGCGCCCGGGAGCCGAGCCGGGTGCGCAGCCGGCCGTCGGGAGCGGCCACCACCCGGCCCCGCAGCGTCCGCGCCGCGGACGCGGGGGCGTCGGCCAGCTCCTTCAGCAGGTGGTGCGGGTAGTGGCCGCGGGACACGTCCCGGGTGCTCAGCTCGGCCCGGCGCATCTGGCCGCTCTGGACCGGACGCGGCCGGCCGATCCCGTCGGTGCGGGTCAGCCCGGCGAGGCGGCCGGGCGCGGACCGGTCCAGCCGGAGCAGGGTGCCGCCGCCGGTCCCGTCCACCCGCAGGTAACTGTCGGTCACGCCGAGGACGCCGTACGGCTCGCTGGCGACCACCCAGCAGTCCGGGGCGAAGCCGACGTACAGTGCCTGCCCGCTGCCGCGCACGGCCAGCAGCAGCCCGTCCGGGTCCGGCTCGGCCTGCCCGGCGATCGCGAACGAGCCGGCGAACCGGCCCACCGCCGCGGCGAAGGCCGCCTCGGACCGCAGCCCCGCCGCCAGCCGGGCGGACCAGGCCACCGGGATCACGACCGCGTCGGTGCCGACCGGGCTGTCCGGGTCGATCCCCTCCTCGGCCCGCAGCACCGCGTGGTTGTCGATGTCCCCGTTGAGCACGGCCGCGGCGTACGGCCGGGCGGCCGGGCCCGGCACGGAGTTCACCGGATGGGCGTTCGCCTCGGTGATCCGGCCGACGCTGGCCCACCGGGTGTGCCCCAGGACCGCGACCCGCGCCGCCGGCACGGCGAGCGCTCGCGCCAGCAGCGGGTCGGCCGTCACCGCCGAGCGAAGGCGTCGCCCGTTGTCGCCAAGCCGTCCGACCACCACCGCCGTCTTGTACGCGAAGCACAGGCCGGCCGGGAGCACCTGCACCGCACCGGACCGGAACGCCGGGTCGGCGCGCGTCGCCAGCTCCGTCGCATGCTCGGCGACGAAGCGGCCCACCTCGGCCTCGGCCGCCGCGACCCAGACCTGCAGGCCGGCTGAGTCCCGGCCGCGGACCTCCAGCCGGTCCAGCGCCCGAAGCGCGGTCTCGACCGCACCGAGCCCGACGACCAGACTCGGGTCCACCCTCGTCCCGGCCAGCCGGGCGATGGCTCGCAGCCAGCCGAGCCGGTCCTCGGTGAGCCGCCAGAGCTCGTCCCGGGCCGCCCGCAGCGCCGCCTGGGCGGCCTCCAGCTCGACGTCGCTCCAGCGCTCGGCGGCACCGGCGACGGTCCGTTCGGCCTCGTCCACCGCCGCGGCGCCGACCGTGCCGGCACCGACGACGCCGTCCAGCCGAGCCGGGTCAGGCAGCAGCGCGGCGGCCGCACCGGTGCCGCCCAGCAGGTCGCCGAGGGCGGCGAGCCCGGCGGTCAGGTCGGCGCATCCTGCCGTGAGCCGGTCGGCCGGTCCGTCGCCCAGCCGCCCCGCGGCGTCCAGCACGGACGCGGTCCGCCGGTCGAGTTCGGCCGGGTCGAGCGGACTACCGCCCCCGCTGCCGGGCAGGACCGCGACGATGCCACACAACTCGCTCTCCATTCCGCCGCCCAACGGCCGGGCCGACACCATAACCCGGCGGCCAGCGGCCATCGGCGCGCTCTATGCCGTACCCCGGGAATTGCCTGGACCGCATTCCGCGAGATGACATTTTCGCGCCGCTGGGCGAGACTGGAGGCGTTGAACTCGCCCGCCGGGCTGATTTCGATGACACCCTGTCGTCGCCGTGACCATCTCGTTACGCCGATCCGGCGATCTTGCCCCCGGCGGCAACTACTATGTGCAGCCGGCGGACCGGGTCGAGGGCCAAGGAGGCGCCGTGGACTCCGCGGTGGGTGCGAGGCGGGAACAGATCCTCGTCGCCGCGGTGCAGCTGTTCCGGTCCCGCGGGTACGACCGCACCTCGCTGCGGGAGATCGCGGCCTCGCTCGGGCTGAGCAAGAGCGGGCTCTACCACCACTTCCCGTCCAAGGATGACCTGCTCGCCGCCGCCGTCGATCCGCTGCTGGATCGGCTCGGCGATCTCGTCGACTCGTCCCCGCCGGCCCGCTCGGCGGCCGACCGCAACCGCTTCCTCGCCGCCTACCTGGACATCCTCATCCAGCACCGGGATGTCGTCGGGCTGATCGGCGCGGACGCCGCCGTCCGCGCGCACCCGCGCATCGGTGCCCGGCTCGCCGAGTTGGACGAGTCGCTCTACCGGCGGCTGTCCGGCGACGGAGCCGACCTGGCCCGGCAGGTGCGCGCGGCGTACGCACTGGTCGGCCTGCAGGACACGGTCGGCCGGTTCTCCGACGCCGACCCGGCCGTGGTCCGCAGCGCCGGGCTCGCCGCGGCCGCCGCCGCCGTCGCCGGCTGAGCGGCACAGCGCCGACCACCCACCGTCGCCGCTTCCGGCGCGCCACCCCCCTGTTCGGTGGAATTATTCTCTGAATGCCCGTGCGCGTCTTGCGCCCGTTTCGAGATCGCGCCACATTCTAGCGATGTGACGGGGCGCACGGAATCCGAACACCTCGACCAGTTGATCGAGGAAATGGAGGGACTGCTCGCCGTGGCCCCGGCCTGGCTTTCCACTCCGGCCGGCCGGCTGGAGTTCCTGCGGGTGTACGCCAAGGTCCTGCTCGAGCACCGCGACAGCGTCCGGCTGCTGGTCCGCGGACCGCCGGTCGACGGCGGACCGGCGACCGACCGGGCGCGGGCGGTGCACCGCCGGCTGACCGAGCGGCTGGCCGGGCCGCGAGCCGACCTGGAGACCCGGGTGCGCGCCTGCATGGCGCTGTCCGGACTGTGCGGTGCGGTGACGGCGACCCGGGACGGCGACGTTGCCACCGTCCTGCGGGTCAGCGTGCAGAGCAGCCTGGCTGCGCTGGGCGGCACCGCTGCCGCTGCCGGCCAAGCCCGTCGATCTCCAGCTCCATGAGGTCGCCCGGACGCAGGTAGCGCGGCGGTCGCATGCCGAGCCCGACCCCGGCGGGCGTGCCCGTGTTGACCACGTTTCCCGGCTCCAGCACCAGGAACTGGCTCAGGTACCAGACGAGGTACGGCACGTCGAAGATCATGTCGGCGGTGTTGCCGTGCTGCCGCGGCTCGCCGTTGACGCTCAGCCGCAGCCCGAGCCGCCCCGGGTCGGGCACCTCCTGCGCAGTGACCAGCCAGGGGCCGAGCGGGTTGAACGTCTCGCAGCACTTGCCCTTGTCCCACTGGCCGCCGCGCTCGAGCTGGAACGCCCGCTCGGAGACGTCGTTGGACATCGTGTAGCCCGCGATGCAGGCCGCCGCGGCCGCCGGGTCCGGCAGGTAGCGGGCGGTGCGACCGAGCACCACCGCGAGCTCCACCTCCCAGTCGGTCTTCTCGCCGCCGACCGGGATCAGCACGTCGTCGTCCGGTCCGACCACGGTGTTCGTCGCCTTGAGGAACATCACCGGTTCGTCCGGAGCCGCCGCCCCCGACTCCGCGGCGTGGTCGGCATAGTTCAGCCCGATGCACACCACGGCGGACGGCCGTGCGACCGGCGGGCCGATCCGCTCGGCTCCGACCGGGGTCGTCGGCAGCGAGTCGCCGGCCTCGGCCAGCACCGCGGCCAGCCGCTGCACCCCGCCGCCGGCGAGGAAGTCGCCGTCGATGTCGCGGACGTGCTCGCCGACCTCGACCAGCACGCCACGGTCCGGGTCCAGCACGACGGGCCGTTCCCGGCCGGGCGGGCCGATCCGCCCGAGCCTCACGCAACGCCTCCCGCTGGCCGGTACCGCATCGGTACGGTCTCGCGCGGCAGCACCGCCGGGTCGACCGGGCAGACCCCCGGAGTCGCCACCTCGATCACCTCTCCCACGACGTCGCCGAAGGCGGCCCGCCAGGCGACCGCGCCCTTCGCGACGAGTATGGAGGCCAAGGCCGGCTGCACCCCGACCGAGGTCAGCTGCTCCGCGTGGAAGGGCGGGACGGCCCGCTCCGTGACCACCAGGGTGACGCCGCCGACGGCGAGCGCGGCCGTGACGCCCATGCGGAATTCCTGCCCGGTCTCCCAGCTGCCGGCGGTGCGGTAGCGGCCGTCGGTGACGGCGAGCACCCTGCCCTCGACGGGCACCGGGTCGCCATGCCGGCGGTCGGTCTTGCCGCCCACCTCGGCCGCCAGCGTCGCGCCGACCCCGGCGGCGGCGGCGCGGCGGGCGACCTCCCCATCGGCCAGCGTCACCACCGCACCCCGGGCGTGGCGGGCGAGCAGCTCCGCGAGCAGCACGGTGCCGTCCCCCGGGCTTCCGCCGCCGACGTTGTCGGCGACATCGGCCAGCAGCACCGGGCGCCGCTCGCTCGCCAGCGCGCGCCGCACCGCGGTCGCCGCGTCGTCCCGTACGACGGTGAAGTCGGCCCGATGCGCTTCCACGTCGGCGAGCGTGTCCTCGACCACGCCGCGAGCCGCCGTCTCCGCGCGAGCGTCCGTCACCACCAGCACGCTGAAGCCGGCCCGCGCCACGTCGCTGTACGGGAAGCCCGGCAGCAGCGACACCCGGGCGACCCCGGCCCGGCGGCCGCGCTCGGCGGCCCGCGCCTGCAGGCCCCGCATCGGCTCCGCGTCGGTGGCCTGGGCCAGCGGGCCGGACAGCAGCGGCAGCTTGCCCAGCAGCGTCCGAAGTGGACGGCCGCCGAGCAGGTCGCCGAGCAGCGCGGCTGTCTCGACACCGCGCTCGTACATGTCCGCGTGCGGGTACGTGTCGTACCCGAGCAGCACGGCGCACTCGGCGACCAGCTCCGGCGACGGGTTGCCGTGCAGGTCGTGCACCGCGGCGAGCGGCACTCCCCCGACGACGTCCCGGACCGCCCGGACCGTGTCCAGCTCCATGTCCGGGTGCCCGCCGGCCACCATCGCCCCGTGCAGCGAGAGCAGGACGGCGTCCAGCCGGCCGGCCTCCCGCAGGGCCGAGCGCAGCCGGTCGAGCAGCTCGTCGGCGGTCTGGCGCGACGCCGGGCCCGCCGGCCACGCGCGGGCGGAGAAGACCGGGACCGCCTCGCCCGGCGACGCGGCCGCGAGCCCGGCAAGCACCGATCGGGCCGACCGGCGCCGCTCGACCAGGGCCGCACCGGTGACCAGCTCGAACGCCGCGAAGTCGGCGAGCTCCGTCCGGCGGGGGGAATAGGTGTTCGTCTCCTGCCAGAGGCCGACGAGCCCCACCCGGGTCACGGCAGGCGGCTGGAAAGGGCGCGGTCGGCCCGCTCCAGCGCGGCGGCGAGCTCGTCCTCCCCGTGCGCGGCGGAGACATACCAGACGCCGCGGCCGGCCACCCACAGCCCGTGCCCGGCGAAGTCCCGCGCGAGCGTCGCGTACCGCTCGCCGTCGAGGCGCTGCAGCCCGCGGAAGTCCCACACCGGCTCCGGCGGCCCGAAGGACGCGTGGAACGCGACCGGCAGGCCCTGCAGTCGTAGCGGCACCTCGTGTGCCTCGGCCAGCCCGCACAGGCCCGCCATCAGCGCCTCGCCGTGCGCCGCGATCCGCTTGTACGGCGGGTCGTCGTCGAGAAGCTGCAGGGTCGCGACGGTGGCGGCGGCGGCCATCACCGATCCGTTGAACGTGCCGGAGTGGTTGACCTCGCCGGTCCCGAACCGATCCATCAGCTCGCCCCGGCCGCCGAACGCGGCCACCGGCCAGCCGCCGGCCATCGCCTTGCCGTACACCGCCAGGTCCGGGGTCACCCCGAACAGCTCCGACCCGCCGCCCGGGGCCAGCCGGAAACCGCAGATCACCTCGTCGAAGATCAGCACGACGCCGTGCCGGTCGCACAGCTCGCGCACCCGGGCGAGGTAGCCGGGGCGCGGCGGGATCGCCCCGGCGTTGAGCATCATCGGTTCCATGATCACGGCCGCGACCTCCTCGGCCCGCTCGGCGAGCGTCGCGGCGAGCACGTCGGCGTCGTTCCACGGCAGCACGATCGAGTCGTCCAGATGGGGGGCCAGCTGCCCGGCGCTGGCCGGGCCGGGCCGGCCGTCGACGACGCCGAGCAGCACGTTGTCCAGCCAGCCGTGGTAGTGGCCCTCGAAGCGGACGAACCGCCGCCGGCCGGTGGCGGCACGCGCCACCCGCAACGCCGCCTGCACCATCTCGGTGCCGGACAGTCCGAAGCGGACCATGTCCAGCCAGCCCACCGCCGCGCACAGCCGCTCGGCCGCCTCGACCTCGAGCGGGTGCTGCGCGCCGTAGACCATGCCGGCCGAGCAGGCCCGCTCGATCGCCGCGTTCACCGTGCGGTTCGCGTGGCCGAGGAAGCTCGGCCCCTGGCCGAGCAGGTAGTCGACGTAGTCGTTGCCGTCGACGTCCCACAGCCAGGCACCCTCCGCCCGGGCGAAGAAGACCTGCGGCGCGGCGAGCCGGACGTTCGAGTTGACCCCGCCCGGCAGCCGGCGCAGCGCCCGGGCCCGCAGCTCTTCCGAGCGGCGGCGGGACCGTCCCGGGTCGAGTGCCTGCACCATCGCGGCCCCTCCTCAGGTGCCGTCGAGGCACGCGTCGGGTCCGCGCTTCCCACGGACAGGATCAGACGACCGATCGAAATGAGACCGTCATTTCATCTGGTGAGCCTAGGATCGCCCGGAGGGCTTGTCAACGCAGAGTGCCGGAGGCGGATCGCTCCGGCGTCAGCGGCTCTGGCCATTGTGGACAGTCCCACTCCGGCCGCGGGCCTGCTTCGCCGGCTGGCGTCAACGGTGGACCCAGCCGCCGTCGACGCAGATCGTCTGACCGGTGACGAAGTCGCTGTCCGCGGACGCGAGGAACACGAAGGCGCCTTCGAGATCCCCGGCCTCGCCGCGGCGCGGGATGGCCTGCCGCTGCACGGCGCGGGCGGTCACCGCCGCCTGGTCGGGGAAGTTCTCCAGCTCGTGCTCCGTGCGGATGGCGCCGGGCATCACGCAGTTCACGGTGATGCCGGTGCCGCCGACCTCGCGGGCCAGCGCCCGGGTGAATCCGATCAGTGCGGCCTTGCTGGTGACGTAGTGCAGGGCATTCGGCATGCCGGCGTCGACCATGACGCTGCTGACGGTGATGATCTTTCCGCCACCGCGCTCCCGCATGGGGGGGTAGACCCGCCGGCAGCAGAGGAAGGCGCCCAGCACGTTCACGGAGAGCACGTCCTCCCACTCCTGCAGGGACAGCTCGGACCACGGGCCGCGACCGGAGCGGGCGGCGTTGGCGACGAGGACGTCGACCGGCCCGAGCTCCCGCTCCACCTGGGCGACCATCGCTTCGACGGACGGCTCGTCGCTGACGTCGCCGGCCACGACGATTGCGGTGCCGCCACGGCGGGTGATCTCCTCGACCACCTTCTTCGCCCCGATCGACGTGTCGGCCGCCGGGTGGTGGTTGACAGCGACCCGGGCGCCCTCCGCCGCGTATCGGCGCGCCACCGCGGCCCCTATCCCCCATGACGCCCCGGTGACCAGGGCGACCTTGCCGTCCAGCCTCATGCCGCCACCCCCCCGACGTTGCCGGCGAACGGTACCGGCGGCAGCCCGGATACGCCGAGGCGCACCGCGAACAGGTCGCCGGCCCGCGGCTGCGCCGCCAACTGCCGCGGTGTCATGCCCGACCGCGCCGAGGTCACGAAGAGCACGTCCAGCGCCGAGCCGCCGAACGCGCAACTTGTCACCCGGTCCGCCGGGAACCACAGCACCCGGTCGCAGCCTCCGTCCGGGTCGTACCGGTGCACCTGACCGGAGCCCCAGATCGCCAGCCAGAGGCACCCGTCGGCGTCGACGGTCAGACCGTCTGGCTTGCCGAGCCTGGACGGGATGTCGACCAGCCGCCGACGCCCGCGCAGGGTGCCGTCCTGCCGATCGAGGTCGAACACGTCGACGCCGCCCGACGCCGTGTCGACGTAGTACATCCGGTCGCCGCCCGGGCTCCAGTCCAGCCCGTTGGACATGCCCACCTGCCGCAGGACCCGGTGGGCCGTGCCGTCGCGGTCGAGGCGCCAGAGCGAACCGTCGCGCCGGTCTCGCCGCACCGATGCGGAGCCGGCCCAGAACCGGCCGTCCCGGTCACAGGCGCCGTCGTTCATCTGCGCCACCGACGGGTCCTCGACCCGGGCCAGCGCGGTCACCGCACCACCGGTCGGCGCAACCCACCCGAAGCCGTCGGCGACCGCTGCGACCAGGCGGTCGTCGCGATGCGGGGCGACGGCGGTGACGACCTGGTCCAGCGAGCGGCAGTCGAGGGCGCCGGTGCCCGGGTCCAGCCGCTGGAGCCGGCGGCGCCGGACGTCCAGCCAGACCAGCGACCCGAGCCGGGGCAGCCAGACGGGACACTCACCCAGGTCGTTGGACGTCCGGGCGGCCACATCGACGCGGGGCTGCGGCACGGGCGGCTCCGGTTCCTCGTCCCACCAGTGGTCAGGCGCGGGACCGCCCGGCACCGCGCTCGGGTTTCGCTCACTAAAATAACACTTCCGTCAGACGGTATGGAGCTCGGGTGGGGCGGATTCGAGCAGGGGTACCCTTCCTGATCGGGGACGGCAGAGGTCGTCGACCACGAGCGGCGCCCCGACCGCCGGTTGGCCCATGAAGGTGGGCAAACGGCAGGTTCACTGTCGGATGCAGGTCTGGAGTGGGACATGGCCAAGCGAGCGGTGGATGCGGACGAGGACGGCATGGACGGTGTTGCCTCGGACGAGGTGACGAGTGCGGCCGGACAAGGGCTCGAGCGCTCGTACGCGGTGCGCGCCGTCGAGCGGGTGTGCAGCGTCCTGAA
This sequence comes from Mycobacteriales bacterium, assembly GCA_035636875.1. Lineage (GTDB taxonomy): Bacteria > Actinomycetota > Actinomycetes > Mycobacteriales > CADCTP01 > CADCTP01. The sequence continues at coordinate 13,138 of DASPYH010000167.1, forward strand.
CCTGCTCCAGGAGTCAGCGGAGGGAGTCTCGCTGGCGGAGGTGGCCGCGGCGACCGGACTGCCGAAGGCATCCGCCTTCCGCTACCTGTGGACTCTGCAGTCCCACCGCTACGTGGAGCGGGATCCGGTGACCGGGCTCTACCAGTTCGGCCTGGCGTTTCTGCCGCTGCAGGCACGCCAGCTCGACCTGCTCCGCCAGCGGGCTCGGCCACACATGGAGCGGCTCAGGGACCTCTTCGAGGAGACGGTGAACCTCGGGCTGCTCGATGGCAACCGGGTGATCTACCTGGAGATCGTGGAGAGCACGAAGTCCGTCCGGCTCGCCGCCCGCCCCGGCGACCGTGACTGGGTGCACTCGACGGCGCTCGGCAAGGCCATCGCCGCATCGCTGCCGGTCGAGCGGGTCCGCGCCATTCTCGCCCGGGAGGGCATGCCGCCCTTCACCGACCGGACGATCACGTCGCTGCCGGCTTACCTGGACGAGTTGACCTCGGTGCGCCGGGACGGGTTCGCCGTCGACAACGGGGAGAACGAGCCGGACGGACGCTGCGTCGCGGTGCCGGTGCATGACATCCGGCTGCCGGCCGCGCTGAGCCTGAGCGCTCCGTCGTCGCGGCTGCAGGTGCGGCGGATCCCCGAGGTGGCCCGCGCCCTGAGAGCCGCGGCCGACGCGATGGTGGCCGACATGCGGCCCTCCGCCGCCGCTCCAATGGCCGCCGCGGCCACCTAGCCACCTAGTGCGGTGACCACTTACGTTGACCGGCGTGCGAGTGAGGAGTTGCTCCGCCGACTGCGCAGTTCGGGGAACGGCTGAGCAGCTACAGCTGCTCACCGGACGGGCGATCTGCGCACTCGCGGTCG
>DASPYH010000168.1:0-6503 GCA_035636875.1 Mycobacteriales bacterium
GAGCAACTCGGCCAGCGACAGCTCGCGCTGCTCCAGCGCGACCCGGTCTGCCTCCCAGTCCGGGCCGTCGGTCGAGCACACCAGGTCCGCGGACGGCCCGGCCAGCAGCACGCCGGACTCCTCGAACGTCTCCCGCACCGCGGCGCACAGCAGCGCCCGCGCCAGCGGCTCGCCCGCGCTCAGCGGCCCGGCCCAGTCCGCGGCGGCCGGCCCGACCCAGCCCACCTCCGCGTCGGCGTCGCGCCGGTCGACCGCTCCGCCGGGAAAGACGGTCATCCCCGCGGCGAAGTCCATCCCCCGCACCCGGCGGAGCAGGTACGCCTCCGGGCCGCGGCCACCGTCGCGCAGCAGCACGACGGTGGCGGCGTCCCGTACCGGTACGTCCGCGGCACCCTCGCCGGACGGTCGGGCGCCGCCGGCAGCGGCGGGCGAACCGCTGGCCGGCGCGTCGGCGGTCATCGCACCTCGACGATCATCTCCACCTCGACCGGTACGCCGCCGGGCAGCTCGGCCACCCCGACCGCGGACCGGGCATGCTGCCCGGCCTCGCCGAAGACCTGCCCGAGCAGTTCGCTGGCGCCGTTGACGACGCCGGGCTGCCCGGTGAAGCCGGGCGCGCTGGCCACGAAGCCGACCACCTTGACCACGCGCTGCACCGAGTCGAGCCCGACCAGCGCGTCGACGGCGGCCAGCGCCTGCAACACGCAGGTGCGGGCGCCGGCCTTGGCCTCCTCGGCGGAGACCTCGGCCCCGACCTTGCCGGACAGGGCGAAGCCGCCGCCCTCGGCCATCGGCACCTGGCCGGAGGTGTAGACCAGGCTGCCGGTCCGGACCGCGGGGACGTATGCCGCCACCGGAGCGGCCACCGGCGGCAGCACGATCCCCAGCTCGGCCATCCGGGCCTTGGCGCTCACGACAGTGCCTCCGGCGCCGTTCCCACGCTCGCGGCAGGGCCTCCGCGTGCCGCTCGGGAGCTCACTGCGGGCCTCCGCGTGCCGCCCGTGAGCTCATGGCAGGGCCTCCGCGTGCTCGCGAGCTCACTGCAGGGGCCGCTTGAGGTAGGCGACCAGCTGCTCCGGGTTGGGGCCCGGGATCACGGTCACCAGCTCCCAGCCGTCCTGCCCCCAGTTGTCGAGGATCTGCTTCGTGGCGTGCACCAGCAACGGCACGGACGCGTACTCCCACTTCTGCATGCGCGCACGGTACCGCCGCCACGAACGGGCGCCCGACGACCTCACCCGCCGGCTCCGCGGTACGCCACCGACCACCCACGGGTGCCGGTCGCTGAGGGGACCCCGGTGGGCCACTCCCGCCCACAAGCCGGCGGGCCGCGTCCCGGCGGCCCGCATAGGCTGGCCGGGTGAGTGGTTCCAGCGCCTGGCCCGAGGCCCGGCTGCACGTCGTGACCGGCAAGGGCGGCACCGGCAAGACCACGGTCGCCGCCGCGCTGGCGCTCGCCCTCGCCGCGGGCGGGCAGCGGACGCTGCTGGTCGAGGTGGAGGGCCGGCAGGGCATCGCGCAGCTGTTCGACAGCCCGCCGCTGCCATACGAGGAGCGCCGGATCGCGGTGGCCGCCGACGGCGGCGAGGTCCGGGCGCTGGCGATCGACCCCGAACAGGCCCTCCTCGAGTACCTCGCCATGTTCTACAGCCTCGGTCGCGCGGGCCGCGCGCTGCGCCGGATGGGCGCGATCGACTTCGCCACCACGATCGCGCCAGGGATGCGCGACGTGCTGCTCACCGGGAAGATCAAGGAGACCACCACCCGCACCGAGAAGGGCCGGCGGGTGTACGACGCCGTGGTCGTCGACGCGCCGCCGACCGGCCGGATCACCCGGTTCCTCAACGTCACCGCCGAGGTGGCGGGACTGGCCCGGGTAGGACCGGTCAAGTCGCAGAGCGACGGTGTGATGGCGGTGCTGCGCTCGCCGCAGACCGCCGTGCACGTGGTCACGCTGCTGGAGGAGATGCCGGTGCAGGAGACCGTGGACGCGGTCGCCGAGCTGCGCAGGACCGGGCTGCCGGTCGGCGCGGTGATCGTGAACATGACCCGCCCGCCGCTGCTGCCCGAGCCGGCGCTCGCCCGCGCGGCCGCCGGCGAGGTCGACTTGGGCGAGCTGCGCGCCGGGCTGGCCAGTGCGGGCCTGGCCGAGGGCCTGGCCCCGGCGCTCGCGCGGGAGGCGGTCGAGCACGCGGAGCGGTGGGAGCTGGAGGACCGCAACCGGGCGGTGCTCAGCCGGCTCGGCCTGCCCACGTACGAGCTGCCGCTGCTCCCGGACACCGTCGACCTCGGCGGGCTCTACGAGCTGGCCGACCGGCTGCGCGACAGCGCGCTGCGCGAGCCGACGGCGAGCAGCGCGTGACCCGGGCCCGGAAGGCGCCCCGGCTGGACCTGGACGCGGTGGCGCTGGACCCGCGGACCCGGATCGTCGTCTGCTGCGGCAGCGGCGGTGTCGGCAAGACCACGACCGCGGCGGCGATCGCGCTGCGCGCCGCCGAGCAGGGCCGCAAGGTGGTGGTGCTCACCATCGACCCGGCCCGCCGGCTGGCCCAGTCGATGGGACTGTCCGAACTCGACAACACCCCGCGGGAGGTGTCCGGTGTGGACACCGCCAAGGGCGGCGAGCTGCACGCGATGATGCTGGACATGAAGCGGACCTTCGACGAGATCGTGTCCGCGCACTCGACGCCGGAGCGGGCCGAGCAGATCTTCGCGAACCCCTTCTACAAGTCGCTGTCGGAGTCCTTCGCCGGGACCCAGGAGTACATGGCGATGGAGAAGCTTGGCCAGTTGCGGGCCCGCGACGAGTGGGACCTGATCGTGGTCGACACCCCGCCGTCCCGGTCGGCCTTGGACTTCCTGGACGCGCCGCAGCGGCTCGGCCGCTTCCTTGACGGGCGGATGCTGCGCCTGCTGCTCGCCCCCGCCCGGGCCGGCGGCCGCGCCTACGTCAGGGTGGTGAACGCTTCCTTCTCGCTCTTCACCCGGGTGATCACGAGGATCATCGACGTCGACGTGCTGCGCGACCTGTCCGCGTTCGTCGGCGCGCTGGAGACCATGTTCGGCGGCTTCCGCGAGCGCGCCCAGAAGACGTACGAGCTGCTCAAGACGCCCGGCACCGCGTTCCTCGTGGTCGCGGCGCCCGAGCCGGACGCCCTGCGCGAGGCGTCGTACTTCGTCGACCGGCTGTCGGTGGAGTCCATGCCGCTGGCCGGCCTGGTGCTCAACCGGGTCCGGACCAGCACCGCGCCGGCGCTGTCCGCCGAGCGGGCGGACGTGGCGGCCGAGGCGCTGGCCGACCAGGGCGGGCACGAAGTGACCGAGGCCATTCTGCGGGTACACGCGGATCGCGCCCTGCTGGCCGTCCACGACCGGCGCATGCGCGACCGCTTCACCAGCGCCCACCCCAAGGTCCCGCTCGTGGAGGTGCCGGCGCTGGCCACCGACGTGCACGACTTGGACGGCCTGCGCTCAGTGGCCGAAGCGCTGGCTGGCATTTGAGCCATCCGGGGTCGGCCCGGCCCACCCCCCGGGCGCCGGGCCGCTCCCGTCAGACGGCCTCGAGATGCTCCCGGCGGGCCGATTCCAGCAGCGCCCGCCAGGACGTCACGTCGGCGCGCCGCTTGAGCAGCGCCCGGCGCTCCCGTTCCGTCATGCCCCCCCAGACCCCGAACTCGACCCGGTTGTCCAGCGCGTCGGCAAGGCACTCCGTCCGCACCGGGCAGCCGATGCACACAGCCTTCGCCCTGTTCTGCGCGGCCCCCTGCACAAACAGTTCGTCCGGGTTGCTCGCCCGACAGCGGGCGTTCTTCGTCCAGTCCATCGACCACTCAGCGATCATGCGCTCGTCCCCTAGGTCCGGCGCCCCCCACAAGAACGCCGTGGCACACAGTAGAAAATTGGACACCGCGTTCAACAGACCCCGATCGGATCATTAGCAGTGGCCCGCACTGACTAAGCCCGACGACGGTGTCCAGCGGGGGGCGGGGTTACTCCACCCTGACCCGTTTGGAGTAGTCAGGCGCTCGACCGCGCCGGGCGCGACGAGACTGTCAGCTTCCCCCCGTACTCTGCACCGCATGGCTGGCTCCGTCGGACGCAAGATACTCGGTGTCGCGCAGCTCGGGGGAGCGATCGGGGTTGCCGGGGTCCTGGTCGCCGCGGTCCTGCTGCCGTTCACCGGTGGCCTCGGCCTGGTCGCCCGCAACAGCGTGCGGGCCTTCGACGAGCAGCCGTGCGACGTGGACCCGGGCGCCCCCGCCCAGCGCTCGGTGATGCTCGCGGCCAACGGCGGCCCGGCGATCGCCACCTTCTACTCGCAGAACCGCGAGGTCGTGCCCTACAGCGACATCCCGGACGTGATGCGCAAGGCGATCATCGCGATCGAGGACCGCCGCTTCCTGGAGCATCACGGGGTCGACACCGAGGCGCTGCTGCGCGCAGTAGTGAAGAACAGCCAGTCCGGCTCGGTCGTGCAGGGCGGGTCCACCCTGACCATGCAATACATCAAGAACGTCCGGCTCTACTCGGCGAAGACCGACGCGGAGCAGCGGACGGCCACCGAGCAGACCTCGGCGCGCAAGCTGATCGAGGCGCGCTGCGCGCTCGAGCTGGAGCACAAGCTCAGCAAGGACGAGATCCTCGGCCGCTACCTCAACATCACCTATTTCGGCGCCAGCGCGTACGGCGTGCAGATGGCCGCACGGACCTACTTCGGCAAGCCGGCCAAGCAGCTGACCCTGCCGGAGGCAGCGCTGCTGGCCGGCCTGGTGCAGAGCCCGAGCCGGTTCGACCCCTACCGGTCGAAGAAGCTGGCCAAGGACCGCCGCGATGTCGTGCTGACCGAGATGCAGAGCCTCGGCTACATCAACGCGAAGCAGGCGGCGCAGGCGAAGGCGACGCCGATCGCGGTGGTCCCGAAGCGCCCGTCCAGCCTCAAGGACTGCGCCAACGCCTCCCCCAAGATCGCCAACGCCGGCTTCTTCTGCGACTACGTGAAGAGCTACCTGACCACCATCGGCTTCCCCCAGCAGCGCATCGACGCCGGCGGCTACACGATCTACACGACGCTCAACGGCCAGATCCAGAACCGGGTCCAGGCCGCCATGCCCTACGGCCGGTGGCTCAACCGGAAGTCCGTCGCCGTGATGGACGTGCTCGACCCGAAGACGGGCAAGGTGCTGGCGTTCGGCGTGAGCCGGAAATACGGCGTGAATCCGAAGGACCCCAACGTCACCTCCGACCCGCTCAACGTGAAGGCGGCGGCCGGCGCCGGCTCGACCTACAAGACCTACACGCTGGTCTCCGCGCTGGAGTCGAAGACGCCGCTTCGCGACTACAAGATCGGCGTCGGGGACACCTACACCTCGAAGGTCTGCAGCAACTACAAGGACGGCCAGAAGGTGCCGTACGAGGTCAAGAACGCCGGCACGTACGGCAACGGCCCGTGGAACCTGGAGACCGCGACCTACGAGTCGGTCAACACGTTCTTCGTGGCCCTGCTCGACCAGAGGTTCAACTGCGACCTGTCCGGACCGGTGAAGGCGGCGCTGCGACTGGGGCTCAACAGCTTCAAGCCGTACGCGAAGGCGACGATCGACGGCAAGAGCGCGTCGTTCACGCTCGGCCCCGACCCGACCAGCCCGCTGGACATCGCCTCGTCGTACGGCACGCTCGCCAACCGCGGCGTCTACTGCCCGCCGTCCCCGGTGGAAAAGATCGTCGGTCCGGACGGCAAGGCGATCGCGCTGCCGGAGCGCGCGTGCGAGCGGCGGGTCAGCCAGGGCATCGCCGACACGGTCACGAACGTGCTGGAGAAGGACACCAGCAAGCGGGGCGGCACCGCGGTGTCCGCGTTCGCCGGGCTGGCCGGCGGCAGCCACCCGATCGCCGGCAAGACCGGCACCGCGAGCGCGCTGGTCAACCAGGAGTCCAGCGGCAACTCGGCGGCCTGGTTCATCGGCTACACACCCGACCTCGTGGCGTCGGTCGCCGTCTACAACCAGAAGAAGAGCACCGAGCCGCTCGTCGACGTGCCCGACAAGGAGGGCGGCAACGTCTTCGGCGCCTACTCCGCCACCATCTGGCGGGCGGCCCTGGAGCCGATCCTGCTCCAGCGGGGGGGCTGGTCGTTCCCGCCGGAGGACCCGGAGGTCGTCAACGGCGACACCGTGGGGGTGCCGTCGGTGGTCGGGCTGGACCCGGCCACGGCGACGGGCATCCTCCAGGCCAGCGGCTTCCAGGTGACCATCGCCCCCGAGCGCAAGGACAGCCCGGTGCCGGCCGGTCTCGTCGCGGAGCAGTCGCCGAGCGGCCGTGGCTCCCGCGGCCAGATGATCTTCCTCTACCTGAGCAGCGGGAAGCAGCCGGCGGCGCCTGGGGGCAGCGGGGCCCCGGGAGACCACGGACGACCGCGGCCGGGACCACCGGGCGGCGGCGGCGGAGGCTAGGGCGTGTCCCGCGGACCTTCGGCGGCGCGGGACCGGCTGCCCGCGCGGAGGCGC
>DASPYH010000169.1:0-2994 GCA_035636875.1 Mycobacteriales bacterium
CTGGTTCGGCTGGTTCGCGCGGCCGCCGTCCGAGTGCCGGGTTCACCCGAGCGAGCTCGGGCGTCCGCGGCCGGCCTGGTCACGGCGGTCGGGTTAGGGTTCGCGCGCGGCACCGCCCCCGGACCCCCGGCGCGGCCGGTCGGCCGGGCTGGTTCGGCTGGTTCGCGCGGCCGCCGTCCGAGTGCCAGGCGACAGGGTCAGTCGGGGCCGGCGCGCAGCAGGTCGAGCGTCTCGCGCTCCAGCGCGCTGCGCGTCGCCTCGTCGGTGCGCCTGGCCGGCGGGAGCGTGATCGTGGTGCCGTCGTCGAACAGGTCGACCACGCGCGGGTCCACATAGGACGCCTTGCACACCGCCGGGGTGTTCCCCAGCGCCTCGGCGACCTCGGCGTAGCCGGCGCGCACGGCCCGCTTCCGGCCGGCCGCCGACGCCGGCGGCGGCTGCCGGGCCAGGATGGCGGCCATCAGCACCGTGGCGTGCCACGTGCGGAAGTCCTTGGCGGACATGTCCAACCCGGACACCTCGCGCAGGTAGTCGTTCACCGTGCTGCTCTTCACGTCGCACCAGGCGCCGCCCGCGCCGCGGGTCCGGTACGCGAACAGCTCCTGGCTGGGGTCGCCCCGCCGCCGGCGCAGCGCCTCGATCACCGGGCGCACCTGCGGGTCGTCGACCACATCGAGCCGCCGCAGACCCCCCTTGGCGGTGTAGTCGAAGACGAGCCGGCCCCGACTGACCCCGACGTGCTCGCGGCGCAGCGTCGCCAGGCCGTACGTGCTGTTCTCCTCGGCGTACTCCTCGCCGCCGACCCGGAACAGGCCGAGGTCGAGCAGCCGCGCCACCGCGGCCAATACCCGGTCGCGGTCCAGCTCCGGCCGGGCCAGGTCACGCTTCCACCGGCGCCGCATCGCCGGCAGCTTCTCGCCCACGACCAGCACCCGGTCGTGCTTGGCGCGGTCCCGGTGCTCGCGCCACACGTCGTGGTAGCGGTACTGCCGGCGACCGGCCGCGTCCGTACCCACCGCCTGGATGTGCCCGTTCGGGTCGGGGCAGATCCACACGTCCCGCCAGGCCGGCGGGATGACCAGCGACCGGACCCTCGCCAGCACGTCGGGATCCGTCACCCGCTGCCCGGTCGGGTCGAGGACAACCCAGCCGCGTCCCGCCCGGCGCCGGGTCAGCCCGGGGCGGTGCGGGTCGCTACGGCGCAGCCGCGGCACGGACCGCTCCCCCGGCACCGGCCTCGAGCAGTTGCATCGCCGCCTCGAGCACAGCCGGCACGTCGAGCGCGAGCAGCGCCCGGTCCGGCCGGTCGGCGAACCGCTCCCCCGACCCCGACCCGCGCCAGAGCACCCGGTGCCCGCGCCCCGCCGGCGGCCCCCACTCCGCCGGCGGGGTGGGGCCGAACAGCAGCACCGAGGGTGCGCGGTATGCGGTGGCCAGGTGCCCGACGCCGGTGTCCCCGCAGATCACCAGCCGGGCGGCGGCGACCAGCGCGGCGAGGTCCAGCACGTCGGTGCGGCCGGCGAGCACGTGCCGGTCCGGCAGGCCGGCGCGGCCGGCGACCTCGGCGGCGAGCTCCCGCTCGTCCGGGCCGCCGGTCACCGCCACCCGGTGCCCGTCCCGGTGCAGGGCCGCCGCCACGGCTGCGAAGCGCTCCACCGGCCAGCGCCGGCTCGGGTACGCCGCTCCCGGGTGCACCACCACCGCGCCAGGCGCGGGGCTGCGCCGGTGCGGCAGGGGGAGGTCGAGGTCGAGCGGGTCCGCCGGGACGCCGTGCCAGGCCAGCAGCCGGCACCAGCGGGTCGCCTCGTGCTCCCCGTCCCTCCACTCCGGACCGTCCACTCCGGACACGTTCGGGTGCGGGAAGCCCCAGAGCCGCCGCGGTCGCAGCGGCAGCAGCAGCCGGTGGCTCTGCGGTCCGGCACCGTGCAGGTTCACCGCGAGGTCCGGCGGCGGGCCCGTCCACGGCAGCGGCGGGGCCAGCCCGGTGGCCGGCAGCACCTCGTCGACGGCGCCGGCGAGCGCGGCCAGCGGCGCCAGCGGCGCCGGCGCGGCGAGCACGATCCGGTGGCGGGGCAGCGCCCGGCGCAGCCCGCGCAGCGCCGGCACCGCGACCAGCAGGTCCCCCAGCCCCAGCGCCCGCAGCACGAGAACGGTCCGCCGGGCCCCGCCCCCTGCTAGGGCCACGAGCTCTCCCGCGACGGCGCCACCACCAGCTCGCGCACCTCGCAGCCCGGCGGCTGCCGCAGCGCGAACAGCACCGCGCGGGCGACGTCCTCCGGCCGGTTGAGCTTCGCGTCCGCGGGCGGCTTGTACTTCTCGTCCCGGTCGTCGAAGAACGCGGTGTGCATGCCACCCGGGACCAGCATGGTCACCCCCACCGTGCCCTGCGTCTCCGCCGCCAGCGCCCGGGTGAAGCCGACCACCCCGAACTTCGAGGCGCAGTACGCCGTGGCGTCCGAGAGCGCCCGCAGCCCGAGGGTGGAGGCGCAGGTGACCACGGTGCCGCGGCTGCGCTCGAGGTAGGGCAGGGCCGCCCGGACAACCGCGGCCGTGCCGATCAGGTTGACCAGCACCACCCGGTCCCAGTCCGCGCCGGGCACCTCGGCGAGCGTGCCGCACCGGTCGGTGCCGGCCGCGGTGAACACCCCGTCGAGGCCGCCGGCCCGGTCGGCCACCGCCCGCACCGCCGCCTCCGCCGCCCGGGCGTCGGCGAGGTCGACGACCTCGACGTCGGCGACCGCGTCCGCCAGCTGCGCCGGCGGTGGCACCCGGTCCAGCACCAGCGCCCGGCCGCCGGCCGCGGCGACCGCTCTCGCGGTCGCCGCGCCCAGCCCGGACGCCCCGCCGGTCACCAGCACGGTCCCCACGGCGCGCAGGCCGTCATCCATCTCGTCTCCCTGAGGTCGCCATCTTGTTCACCACCCGGACCAGCCGGGTGGTCGACCGGCCCTCCAGGTAGGGGACGAGGACGACCTCGCCGCCCCACCCCGCGAG
>DASPYH010000170.1:0-2826 GCA_035636875.1 Mycobacteriales bacterium
CGCGGGCCGCGAGGTCGCGGACGCTCTGCCGCGGCACGACGGACAGCCGGGCGGCGAGAGTGCCCCAGTCCGACGACGCGTCGAGTGCCACCACCTTGTCCCGTCGCAGGCCGGCGAGCAGGGAGCCCACGACCGCGACGGTGGTGGTCTTGCCGACGCCGCCCTTGATGCTGACCACGACCACTCGGCGCGTCCCGGTCAGGGCGAAGCCCACCCGGCGGATCAGCTCGCGCTCGTGGGAGCCGCGGCCGAGCCCGAGGCTGAGCGCGCCGCTGCTGCCGCTGCTCGACGCGCCCGGGGTGTGCGTGCCCGGGGTGTGCGTGCCTGGGGTGTGCGTGCCCGGGGTGTGGTGTGCAGGAGCCTGCGCGGCGGGCTGCGCGGCCGCGTGCTGCGCCCGTCCTGGATGCGCCGCCGCGTCGGCCTGCTCCGCGGCCCGGCGACCGGAACGCCCGTACCCCGCGCTGTCGCGCTCTCCCACGCGGTCGAGGCCGGACGCGTAGCCGGGCGCCTGGCCGAGCGGCTGGCCGGGCTCGGGCTCGGGCGCCGCCCGACGGCCTGCCAGGTCGTCCACCTGGTTGTGGCCGGTCTGGTCCAGGGCCATCCGATGACCGGGAAGCCGGTACGCGGGGCGATCGTCGGCGCGGTCCGCGACGCGGTCGTAGGCCGGTCCAAAAGCAGAGAGCTGCCGGTCCGGGTCGGACTCTGGCGCCCAGAGGGACGAGCGGTCCCGGTTGGGCGCCTGCCGGGCGCCCGCGCTTTCGAAGGCGTGGGCCTCGGACTCGCGCAGGCGGTCGTAGCCCCCGGGCCGGCGCCGCGGCAGCGGGTCCGGGGCCGGGGCCGGGGACGCCGGGTCGTCGTACTCGGAAAGCTGCCACTCGTCCGGCGCCGGCTCGGCCTGGGGCGGCGTGCCGCGGGGTGGCGGCGCCGGCGGTGGACGGCGGTATGGCGTGGACGGCGCTGCCGCTCGGCGCTCGGCACGCGGCGTGAACAGGTCCTCCCCGGACGACGACTGCCGGCGCCGCGGCGGCGCGGCCGGCGCACCCTCCCACCGCGGCAAGCGCGGAGGGGGCGAGCCGGTCTCGGTCACGTCGTGGTCCTCCCGCGGCGTAGGGTGCGGGGGTCATCGTCGCACGAGCTGCCCCCGTCTCGCCGACCCCGGGGGAGGGTGCACCCCATCACTGAAAGTCACCGCCCGTCGGCCCCACCCCCTTGCGCAGCGACCTGCGCAGCAACTTCCCGGCGGTGTTCCGCGGCAGCGTGTCTACCAGGTGCCACTCGCGCGGCACCTTGTAGCCCGCCATCACGGTTCGCACGTACCGCTCCAGCCCGGCCGGGTCGGGCGCCGGAGCGTCCCCGACGGGCCGGAGCACGACGAACGCGGTGACCCGCTCGCCCCAGGTCTCGTCCGGGCGGCCGACGACCGCGGCGTCCGCGACCGCCGCGTGGCTGAGCAGCGCGTCCTCCACCTCCCGGGGGTACACGTTGGAGCCGCCGGTGATGATGAGGTCGTCCTTGCGGTCCACGATGGACAGGTAGCCCTCGTCGTCGGCCACCGCGATGTCCCCGCTGGTGAGGAAGCCGTCCCCGGTCGTGCAGGCCTCGGTCGCCTCGGGGTCGTCGAGGTAGCCGTTCATCAGGTACGGCGAGCGGCTGAACAGCTCCCCGGGCGTCCCCGCCGGCACCGGCCGGCCGCCGGCGTCGACGAGCCGGACCTCGGTCAGGAACCACGGGTGCCCGACCGAGCCGGGCTTGCGCCGCGCGTCCGGTGGCCGCAGGTCGCTGACCACGCCGGCCTCGGTCGACCCGTACAGCTCGTGCACGCCGACGCCTGGGAAGGCGTCGAGCACCCACTCCTTCAGCGGCCACGGCAGCGCCGCGGCGTTGAAGTAGAGGGTGTCCAGACAGGACAGGTCCCGCTTCGCGACCGTATCGATGCCGAGCGCCCGGAGCATGGCCGCGTGCGTCGGCACCAGGAACACCGACTGTGCCCGGTCCCGCTCGAGCGCCGCGAGCAACTCGTCCGGGTCGAAGGCACGCAGCATCGAGACGGTGCCGCCGACGTGCACGGCGCTGTAGCCGAAGGCGAAGCCGGCGCCGTGGTACATCGGTGCGACCGCGACCGTGCGCCGACCGGGGCCGAGCCCCCACTCCAGCGCGGCGGCGTAGAAGGTCAGCGCGCGGGACCGGTGGCTGATCAGCACGCCCTTCGGCCGCCCCGTAGTGCCGGAGGTGTACGCGACGCAGAACGGGTCCCGCTCGTCGACGTACACCCTCGGGTCGGCCGCGACTGGGACCTGCTCGAGCGCGGCCTCGTACCCCGGGCCGAGCGTGTCGCCGCCGATGGACAGGACGCATTCGACGCGGTGCGCGGCCACCCCGTCGGCAGCGACCGGGGCCAGCGTGTCGTCCAGGACGAGCGCCCGGGAGCCGGAGTGGCCGAGGATGTGGTCCGCCTCCGCGGCGGTGAGCCGCGGGTTCAGCGGCACCATCGTCATCCCGGCCTTGGCCAGCGCGGCGGCCACCTCCGGGTACTCCAACCGGTTGCCGAGCAGCACGGCGACCCGGGAGCCGGGCAGCACGCCGGCGCCGAGCAGCGCCTGGGCCAGCCGGCTGGACCGGTCGTCCAGCGCCCGGTAGGTCAGCCTGCGGTCGCCGTCCACCACGGCGGTCGCGCCCGGGCTGGCCACGGCGAACTCGCGGACGCCGCCGGCGATCGAGAGCGGCGCGCCGCCGGGACGGATCGGCACGGCGACTCCCTTCCCGCCGATCGTGGACACATGACCGCGACGTCGAGTAGCCGACTCAACCAAGATCGGCGGGGTTGGG
>DASPYH010000171.1:0-2090 GCA_035636875.1 Mycobacteriales bacterium
CGCGGGGTCGACTCCGGACCTGGTCGTCTTCAACACCTGCGCGGTCCGGGAGAACGCGGACAACCGGCTCTACGGCAGCCTCGGCAATCTGCTGCCCGCCAAGAAATCGAAGCCAGGCATGCAGATCGCGGTCGGCGGCTGCCTGGCGCAGAAGGACCGGGGCGAGATCCCGCGCCGCGCACCGTGGGTGGACGTCGTCTTCGGCACCCACAACCTGGGCTCGCTCCCGGTCCTGCTGGAGCGGGCCCGGGTGGAGCGCGAGGCGCAGATCGAGATCCGGGAGTCGCTGGAGACCTTCCCGTCGGTGCTGCCGTCGCGGCGCGACTCGGCTCACTCGGCCTGGGTGGCGATCTCGGTCGGCTGCGACAACACCTGCACCTTCTGCATCGTGCCGTCGCTGCGAGGCCGGGAGCGCGACCGCCGGCCGGGCGACGTGCTCGCCGAGGTGGAGGCGCTGGTCGGTCAGGGCGTGCTCGAGGTGACCCTGCTCGGGCAGAACGTCAACTCGTACGGGCGGGAGTTCGGCGACCGGCACGCGTTCGGCTCGCTGCTGCGGGCCTGCGGCGCGGTGGGCGGCCTGGAGCGACTGCGCTTCACCTCCCCGCACCCCCGGGACTTCACCGACGACGTGATCGCCGCGATGGCGGAGACGCCGGCGGTCTGCCCCTCGCTGCACATGCCGCTGCAGTCCGGGTCGGACGCGGTGCTGCGGGCGATGCGCCGCTCGTACCGGCGCGAGCGCTACCTCGGCATCCTTGACAAGGTGCGGGCGGCGATGCCGGATGCGGCCATCACCACCGACGTGATCGTCGGCTTCCCGGGCGAGACCGAGGCCGACTTCGCCGACACGCTGGACGTGGTGCGGCGGGCCCGGTTCGCCGGCGCGTTCACGTTCCAGTACTCACCGCGCCCCGGCACGCCCGCGGCCGCGATGGCGGGGCAGGTGCCCCGCGAGGTGGTCCAGGAGCGGTACGAGCGGCTGGTGGCGCTGCAGGAGGAGATGTCGCTGACCGCCAACCGTGAGCTGGTCGGGGCCACGGTCGAGGTGCTGGTCGCGGAGGGGGAGGGGCGCAAGGACCTCGCCACCGGCCGGCGGTCGGGGCGCGCCCGGGACGGCCGGCTCGTGCACTTCGCCTGCGACGCCGATGCGGTGCGGCCGGGCGATGTGGTCACCACGGTGGTCACCTACGGCGCGCCGCACCACCTGGTCGCCGACGGCCGGGCGCTGTCGCACCGGCGCACCCGCGCCGGCGACGTGTACGAAGCGGGTCGCGCGCCGGCCGCGCCGGCCCGGCCCGGGGTGCTGCTCGGGATGCCGTCGGTCCGCCGCTGACCCTTCTTCTGTCGCACCCGGTCGCTAGGGTCGCCGTCATGCCGAGCCCGAAGGACGACCGCACCGAGCCACCGCTGATCGCCGACGAGCGCACGCTGCTGGACGGATTCCTCGACTACCACCGGCAGACGTTGCTGTGGAAGTGCGCGGAGCTGACCGACGACCAGATGCGGGAGCGGTCCGTGCCGCCGTCCCAGCTGTCCCTGCACGGGCTGGTCCGCCACCTCGCCGACGTGGAGCGCAGCTGGTTCCGGCAGCGGTTCGCCGGGGAGGACCTGCCCGATCTGTTCTACACCGAGGACAACCCGGACGAGGACTTCCTGGACACCGCGGATGCCGATGTGGCGGCCGACCTCGCCGCCTTCCAAGCCGAGGTGCTCGCGGCGAGGGACACCGTCAAGGACCGCGGGCTGGACGAGACCTTCACCAGCCCGCGCGGGCGGACATACTCGCTGCGCTGGCTCTACCTGCACATGATCGAGGAGTACGCCCGCCACAACGGTCATGCCGACCTGCTCCGCGAGCGGATCGACGGCGCCACCGGGGAATGATCCGGGCGAGCACCGGACACTGCTCTATGGGGGGTGAAGGACGGCCTGCCGGTGTACGACGCCGGCACGCTCGAATCCGAGCTCAGCGGCGCAGCGACCGCTCGGCCTCGGCGAGCCACTCCCGGCGGGCCGCCACCGCGGCCTCCGCCTCGGCGACCCGCTCGGCGTCGCCGCTGGCGCGAGCCTTGGACAGCTGCGCTTCCGCC
>DASPYH010000172.1:0-7229 GCA_035636875.1 Mycobacteriales bacterium
CACGGGAGTCGAGCAGCGGGCGGTCAAGGAGTCGACCTACGCGGCCGGTGCGAGCAAGGTCTTCATCATCGAGGAGCCGATGGCCGCCGCGATCGGCTCGGGCCTGCCGGTCAGCGAGCCGACCGGCAACATGGTCGTCGACATCGGCGGCGGGACCACCGAGGTCGCGGTGATCTCCCTGGGCGGGATCGTCACCAACACCAGCATCCGCATCGCCGGCGACGAGATCGACCAGGCGATCATCTCCTACGTCAAGAAGGAATACTCGCTGATGCTCGGCGAGCGGACTGCCGAGGAGATCAAGATCGCCATCGGCTCCGCGTTCCCCATGCCGGACGAGGACCAGGCCGAGATCCGAGGCCGTGACCTCGTCACCGGCCTGCCGAAGACGATCGTGGTGGCGGGCGAGGAGATCCGCCGGGCGATCGAGGAGCCGGTCAACGCGATCGTGGACGCGGTGAAGGCCACGCTGGACAAATGCCCACCCGAGCTGTCCGGCGACATCATGGACCGGGGCATCGTGCTCGCCGGCGGCGGGGCGAACCTCCGTGGCCTGGACGAGCGACTCCGGCACGAGACCGGCATGCCGATCCTGGTCGCGGACAACCCGCTGCATTCGGTCGCGATGGGGTCCGGACGGTGCGTCGAGGACTTCGAGGCGCTGCAGCAGGTTCTGGTCTCCGAGCGCAAGCGTTCCTGAGCGGCGGAGGACCGGCCGATCGCCGGGCCCTCCCCGGCGGGGTCGAGGTCCGGTCCGGGTAGGCATCAGCAGACGGGGAAGTCCGTGTCCGTAGCACCGGGGGAGGTGTCGCTGTGACCGCTCCGACCCGCGGGCAGCGGCGCGCCCTGGTCTTCCTGCTGGCGCTCTCGGTCGTCCTGCTGACCCTCGACCACCGCGGGGACGCCTTCTCCGGGGTCCGCTCCGTGACCCGTTCTGCGGTCGACCCGGTGCAGCGCGGGATCACCACCCTGGTCGCACCGGTCGGCCGGTTCGTCGGCGCCCTGGGCGATGTCGGCGACTCGCACGCGCGCATCGCCGAGCTGGAACGGCAGAACGCCGACCTGCGCCGCCAGCTGCGCGAGGGCGAGCTGACCGCCTCCCGGGCCGCGGAACTGGACCGGCTGAAGCTGATCGCCGGCCGGGGCGAGTGGACGATCATTCCCGCCACGGTTACCGGCGTAGGGCCGTCGCTGGGCTTCGAGTGGACTGTGACGGTCGACGCCGGCAGCCGGGACGGGGTGCGCCCGGACCTGACCGTCGTCAACGGCGACGGCCTGGTCGGCCGGGTGAAGCAGGTCAGCACGGGTTCGGCGGTGATCGTGCTCGCGGTCGACCCGGGCTCCTCGGTCGGGGTGCGGCTGGCCGGCGGCAACCAGCTCGGCGTCGCGTCCGGCAACGGCCTCGGCCCGCTGACCTTCGCGCCGCTCGACCCGCAGACCGGGGTCAAGGTGGGCGACCGACTGGTGACCGGGCCGTACGGCGGCTCGACATACGTGGCCGGCGTCCCGGTCGGCGAGGTGAGCACGGTCTCCGGTGACCCTGGTGCGCCGGCCCGCGAGGCGAGCGTCCGGCCGTACGTGTCCTTCGGAGCACTGGACCTGGTTGGCATCGTCGTCGTGTCCCCACGCAGCGACCCGCGGGACCGGCTGCTGCCCACCGGTGCCGCGGCCACGACCGGGACGCCCACCCCGGCGGCCCCGAGCGGGACCCGGTGAGGACCGGACCGGCGCCGGCGGTCGCCGCGGCCGCCGCGGTTCTCGTCGCCGTGGTCCTGCAGGCCTCCGTGCTGGCGCGGCTCCCGCTGCCCGGCGGCGCGCCCAACCTCGTCCTCGTCCTCGTGGTCGCCGTCGGCCTGTCCGGCGGCGCGTCGGCCGGCATGGCGACCGGCTTCGCCGCCGGCCTGCTCTCCGACGTGCTCTCCGACCACCCGCTCGGCGTGCTCGCGCTCTGCCTCGCCCTCACGGGCTTCCTGGCGGGACTGCTCGAGGCCGACATCGAGCGGACGGTGCTGCTGCCGATGGTCGTCGTCGCGGTCGCCACCGTCGGCGTCTACCTGGCCTACCTCGGGCTGCTCGGGCTGCTCGGTCGCTCGATGGCGGGTGGCATCGGCGAGTTGCCCGGCACCGCCGCCTACGATGTCGTCCTGACGCCGTTCGTTGTCCCGCTCGTGTCCGCCGTCGCCCGCCGACTCGCCCCCTCCCGCCGCTGAGGAGGCCGCGCGTGCCCGACTCCTTCCCGCTGCGCCTGGCGATCCTCCGCGTGCTGGTCGTGTCGCTGCTGGTCACACTCGCCGCGCGGCTCTACTACCTGCAGGTCCTCGACCAGGACAAGCTGGTGCAGACGGCAAACCGGCAGCACGTGCGCGAGGTGATCCTGCCGGCGCCGCGCGGCGCCATCGTGGACGACCGCGGCCGGCCCCTGGTGACCAACCGCAGCTCGCTGGTGGTCTCGGTGAACCGGAGCGAGCTGCTGGCCGAGCACGACCAGGGCGCGGCGGTGCTCGCCCGACTGGCGAAGCTGATCAAGGTGCCGGCGGCCGAGCTGGCGCGCAGGATCACGCCCTGCGCGCCGGACGTGCCGAAGCCGTGCTGGAACGGCTCGCCCTACCAGCCGGTCCCGGTGCTCACCGACACCACCCCGGACGTGGTGCTCAAGATCGCCGAACGGCGGGAGGACTACCCGGGAGTGACGGCCGAGGCGCAGACCCTGCGGCAGTACCCGTACGGCAGCCTCGCGGCGCACTCGCTCGGCTACGTCGGCCCTGTCACGCAGGAGGAGCTCGACGCCGCTGCCGGGCGGGCCGCTTCCGGGCGGCCGGGCGGTCCGGCGCTCCACCTCAACGCGCAGGTCGGCCGCTCCGGACTGGAGCGGACGTACGACGGGGACCTGCGCGGCACCGACGGCGTCAGGTACGTGACGGTCGACAACCGGGGCACCGTGCTCGGCGTGCAGCGGGAGACCGAGCCGCAGCGCGGCGACACCCTCGTGACCAGCCTCGACCGGGACGTGCAGGCGATCGCCGACCGGGCCCTGGCCGCGGAGATCGCCAGGCGGCGTACCGAGATCGACCAGAACACCGGCCGGCCGTACGCCGCACCGTCCGGGGCCGCGGTGGTGATGGACCCGCAGACCGGCCGGGTGATCGCGCTGTCGACAAGCCCGACGTACGACCCGACGGTGTTCGTCGGCGGGATCTCCAGGAAGGAGCTCGCGCAGCTCACCGACGAGCGCGCCGGCGTCCCGCTGGTCTCCCGCGCCGTGCAGGGCCAGTTCGCCCCCGGGTCCACCTTCAAGCTGGCGTCCACGTCCGCCGAGGTGATGAGCGGCCGGGCCAGCCTGTCCGGGTCCTACAGCTGCCCGGGATCGCTGCTGGTCGGCAACCGGCAGAAGAAGAACTTCGAGGGCCAGGGCATCGCCGGCGCCATCGACCTGCGTGTCGCCCTGGCCAAGTCCTGCGACACCATCTTCTACGGCTTCGCCCAGCAGGACTGGTACTCGGACGAGTCGCGGGTCGACGGCGGCCAGAAGGCCGCCGAGGTGCTGCAGCGGATGGCCCGCGCGTACGGCTTCGGCCGCGACCCGGCGATCGACCTGCCGGACGGCGAGCAGACCGCCGGCCGGATCGTCGACCGCGCGTTCAAGAAGGGGAGGTGGGACGCGAACAAGGCGCAGTACTGCGCCGACGCCCGTCGCGGTTACCCGGACGTGGCCGACGCGGCCCGCCGGTCCTTCCTGACCCGGCTCGCCCAGGAGAACTGTGCGGACGGCTGGCGCTTCCGGGTCGGTGACGCCGCGGACCTTGCCATCGGCCAGGGCGAGACGACGGTCAGCCCGCTGCAGTTGGCGATCGCGTACTCGGCGCTGGTCAACGGCGGCACCGTCTGGGAGCCGCGGATCGGGCGCGCCGTGCTCGGCCCGGACGGTCGGGTGCTGCGCGACCTCAAGTCGAAGGCGCACAACAAGGTGCCCGTCAGCGCCCAGGTGCTCGACTACATCCGCTCGTCGCTCGCGTTCACCCCCGCCAACGGCGCGTCCGGGTCGGTCGCCTTCGCCGGCTTCCCGCTGGACAAGGTGCTGGTCGGCGGCAAGACCGGCACCGCGGAGGTGTTCGGCAAGCAGGACACCTCCTGGTTCGCCTCGTGGGCACCGGCCAACGGCAGGGCGCGGTACGTCGTCGTCGCGATGATCGAGCAGGCCGGGCTCGGCGCGCGGGCGGCGGCCCCGGTGGCGCGGACGATCCTGGAGGGGATCTACGGACTGAACGGGACGAAGGCGGCGTTCCCGGGGGGCGCCGCGCCGACGGCGATCCCGAAGGTCGCCGGAAACACGGCCGCCCGCTCCGACCGCCGCTCGCCCACCGGAACCGGGACCCCACCGGTGCCGTCCCCACCGGCCAGCTCGCCGAGCCCGGCCGTGACCCGCAGCCCTCGCCGTCCCCGCCGGGAACGCCGCGAAGCCCCCCGGCGCCGGTCACGAGGATCCGCCGCCGACGGACCGGGTCCGGGACCGGCTGGACGTCCCCGCCGCCGGTCCGGTGACTGCGCCGGCGGCCGGGGCAGCCCCACCCCGGTCCGACCCGACCCGGGGGGCCGGGTCGGCGGGTGTGCTCCCGGGGCCGGCGAAGGACGCGAAGGCCTGGGGAAGGGAGGGGCGCCGACGTGAGCATGATCCGGGTGCGGCCGGGCGGCTCGCGGGGCCTGCCGCCGCTGGGACGCACCCCCCTCGACCGTGGCCTCGTCGGACCGGGCCGGCGGGACAGCCTGTGGTGGCGGGTGGACTGGGTGATCGCCGGCTCCGCGCTGCTGCTGTCGCTGGTCGGCGCGCTGCTGGTCTGGTCGGCGACCCGGCCCCGGCTGCTCGAGGCGGGCGGCAACCCGGACGCCTACCTCGAGCGCCACCTGCTCAACCTCGCCATCGGCCTGGCGCTCGGCCTGCTCTTCGCGGCCGTCGACTACCGGCTGCTGCGCGCGTACGCCCCGCTGATCTACGTCGCGTCCGCGGTCGGCCTGGTCGCGGTGCTGCTGGTCGGCAGCACCATCAACGGCGCCCACTCGTGGATCGTGCTCGGCGGCGGGTTCCAGGTGCAGCCGAGCGAGTTCGCGAAGGTGGCGCTCGTGGCCGGGATGGCGGTGCTGCTGGCCGAGCGGCGCACCCAGGAGGCCGCGCACCGGTCGGCCGACGTCCCGCTGGTGCTCGCGCTGGCTGCCGTGCCGATGGGCCTGGTCATGCTCCAGCCCGACCTGGGCACCGCGATGGTCTTCGTCTTCACCGTGCTCGGCGTGCTCTCGCTGGCCGGCGTGTCCGCCCGCTGGCTGCTCGGGCTGATCCTGCTCGGGGTCGTCGTCGTCTTCGGGGCGGTGCGGCTCGGCGTGCTGAAGGAGTACCAGATCGAGCGGTTCAAGGCGTTCACCAACCAGGACGCCGACACCCTCGGAGCGGCGTACAACATCACTCAGGCGCGCATCGCGATCGGCAACGGCGGCCTGCTCGGCACCGGCCTGTTCAAGGGCACCCAGACCAACGGCAAGTTCGTGCCCGAGCAGCAGACCGACTTCGTCTTCACCGTGGCCGGGGAGGAGCTCGGCCTGCTCGGAGCGGGCGGGATCGTGCTGCTGTTCGGGCTGCTGCTGTGGCGGACGCTGCGGCTGGCCGGCCGGTCGCCGGACCTGTTCGGCAGGCTGGTCGCCGGCGGGGTGGCGAGCTGGTTCGCCTTCCAGGCGTTCGTCAACATCGGGATGACGCTGGGGATCATGCCGATCACCGGGTTGCCGCTGCCGTTCGTCTCGTACGGTGGCTCGGCCATGTTCGCGAACTGGATGGCCATCGGGCTGCTGCTCAACGTGCACGCCCGCAGTCGCGAGGTCGAGCGCGGGTAGGCTGGCCTCCTATGACCAGCCAGCCCGTCGAGTCGGTCTTTCCGCGGCTGGAGCCGCTGCTGCCGCTGGTGCAGAAGCCGATCCAGTACGTCGGCGGCGAGCTCAACAGCACGGTCAAGGACTGGGACGCGGCCGCCGTCCGCTGGTGCCTGATGTACCCGGACGCGTACGAGGTCGGCCAGCCCAACCAGGGCGTCATGATCCTCTACGAGCTGCTCAACGAGCGGCCGGACGCGCTCGCCGAGCGGACGTACGCGGTCTGGCCCGACCTCGAGCGGCTGATGCGTGAGCACGGCGTCCCGCAGTTCACCGTCGACGCGCACCGGCCGGTCGGCGCGTTCGACGTGCTCGGCGTGTCCTTCGCCACCGAGCTCGGCTACACCAACCTGCTCACCGCGCTGGACCTGGCCTGCATCCCGCTGCCGGCGGCCGACCGCGCCGAGGACCACCCGATCGTGCTGGCCGGCGGCCACGCGGCGTTCAACCCCGAGCCGATCGCGGAGTTCCTCGACGCGGCCGTGCTGGGCGACGGCGAGCAGGCGGTCGGCGAGATCACCGACGTGATCGCCGCCTGGAAGGCATCCGGGCGCCCGGGCGGGCGGGACGGGCTGCTGCTGCGGCTGGCCCGGACCGGCGGTGTGTACGTGCCGAAGTTCTACGACGTGGACTACCTGCCCGACGGCCGGATCCAGCGAGTGGTGCCGAACCGGCCGGACGTGCCCTTCCGGGTGCACAAGCGCACCGTGATGGACCTGGACGAGTGGCCGTACCCGAAGCAGCCACTGGTGCCGCTCGCCGAGTCGGTGCACGAGCGGATGAGCGTGGAGATCTTCCGCGGCTGCACGCGCGGCTGCCGGTTCTGCCAGGCCGGCATGATCACCCGGCCGGTGCGGGAGCGGTCGATCACGGGAATCGGTGAGATGGTCCAGCGCGGGCTGGCGGCGACCGGCTTCCAGGAGGTCGGGCTGCTGTCGCTCTCGTCGGCCGACCACAGCGAGATCGCCGAGATCACCAGGGGACTCGCCGACCGGTACGAGGGCACCAACACCTCGCTCTCGCTGCCGTCGACCCGGGTGGACGCCTTCAACGTCACGCTCGCGAACGAGCTCTCCCGCAACGGCCGGCGCTCCGGCCTCACCTTCGCCCCGGAAGGCGGGTCCGAGCGGCTGCGCCGGGTGATCAACAAGATGGTCTCCCGGGAGGACCTGATCCGCACGGTCAGCACGGCGTACGCGCACGGCTGGCGGCAAGTGAAGCTCTACTTCATGTGTGGCCTGCCGACCGAGACCGACGCCGACGTGCTGGAGATCGCATCCATGGCGCACGACGTGATCAGGACCGGTCGCGCCGCC
>DASPYH010000173.1:0-2289 GCA_035636875.1 Mycobacteriales bacterium
GAGCTGGCTCAGATCGTCGACGACGCGCAATACCGCTACTACGTCCTCGATCGCCCGACCCTCGCCGATGCCGACTACGACGCGCTGCTGCGCGAGTTGGAGGCGCTGGAGACCGAGTTCCCCGAGCTGCGCACGCCCAACTCGCCCACCCAGCGCGTCGGCGGGACCTACTCGACACTGTTCACCCCGGTCGACCACCCCGAGCGCATGCTCAGCCTCGACAACGTCTTCACCCTCGACGAGCTCGCCGCCTGGGCGCAGCGGGTCGAGCGCGATGTGGGCACCGTGAGCGACTTCCTCTGCGAGCTCAAGGTCGACGGCCTCGCGGTGTCCCTGGTCTACGAGCGGGGTCGGCTGGTCCGTGGTGCGACCCGCGGCGACGGGCGCACCGGCGAGGACATCACGCCCAACCTGCGCACCCTGCGGGACGTGCCCGACACGTTGACCTCCGGCGACGGGACGCCGGAGGTCCCCGAGCTGCTCGAGGTGCGCGGCGAGGTCTTCTTCCCGGTCGCCGGGTTCGAGGACCTCAACGCCTCGCTCGTGGAGGCCGGCAAGGCGCCGTTCGCCAACCCGCGCAACGCCGCCTCCGGCTCCCTGCGGCAGAAGGACCCGCGGGTCACCGCCGGCAGGCCGCTGCGGCTGGTCGTGCACGGTGTTGGTGCGCACCACGGCCCGGCGCCGGATCGGCAGTCGGGGTGGTACGAGGCGATGCGCGCGTGGGGCCTGCCGGTCTCCGACCGCTACCGGGTGCTGTCGACCCTCGACGAGGTCGCGCGGTACGTCGAGCACTACGGCGAGCACCGGCACGACGTCGAGCACGAGATCGACGGGGTCGTGGTCAAGGTCGACCAGACTGGGCTGCAGCGCAGGCTCGGCTCGACCAGCCGGGCCCCGCGCTGGGCGACCGCGTTCAAATACCCGCCCGAAGAGGTCACCACGAAGCTCCTCGACATCAAGGTCAACGTCGGCCGCACCGGTCGGGTGACGCCCTTCGCCGAGCTCGAGCCGGTGCGGGTCTCCGGCTCCACGGTCGGCCTTGCCACCTTGCACAACGAGAACGAGGTGCGCCGCAAGGGCGTGCTCGTCGGCGACACGGTGGTCGTCCGCAAGGCCGGCGACGTGATCCCCGAGATCGTCGGCCCGGTCGTCGACCTGCGGCCTGCGGACGCCCATGCCTTCGCGATGCCGTCCCGGTGTCCGGAGTGCGGCACGCCGCTGGGCCGGGAGCGCGAGAGCGACGTCGACATCCGCTGTCCCAACGCGCGCTCCTGTCCGGCGCAACTGCGGGAGCGGGTCTTCCACGTCGCCGGACGGGGGGCCTTCGACATCGAGGCGCTCGGCTACGAGGCGGCGATCGCACTGACCCGCCGACCGGAGTCCGGCGACGCCCCGCCGCTGCGGGACGAGGGCGACCTGTTCTCTCTCGACGTCGACCGGCTCACCGCGGTCGAGCTGTTCCGGAAGAAGGACGGCACGCCGACGGCGAACGCGCTGCGCCTGCTGGACAACGTCGAGGCGGCGAAGAGCCGGCCGCTGTGGCGGGTCCTCGTCGCGCTGTCGATCCGGCACGTGGGTCCGACCGCGGCGCAGGCGCTGGCCCGCGAGTTCCGCTCGATGCAGCGGATCCGCTCCGCGTCGGTCGAGGACCTGGCCGCGGCCGACGGGGTAGGGCCGACCATCGCCGAGGCGGTCCGCGACTGGTTCGCCGAGGGCTGGCACGCCGACGTGGTGCGGCGGTGGGCGGCCGCCGGCGTGCGGATGCAGGACGAGGGCGCGGACACCGGGCCACGGCCGTTGGCGGGGATGACGGTGGTGGTGACCGGCTCGCTGGACGAGTGGAGCCGCGACGGCGCGACGGAGGCGGTGCAGACCCGCGGCGGCAAGGTGACCGGCTCGGTGTCGAAGAAGACCTCGTTCGTGGTGGCGGGGGAGAGTCCCGGGTCGAAGTACGACAAGGCGCTGCAGCTCGGGGTGCCGGTGCTGGACGAGGCGGGGTTCGGGGTGCTGCTGGACGCGGGCGCCGACGCGGCCCGACAGGTCGCCCGGACGCCGCCGCCCAGCCCCGAGCCCGCCCCCGCCGCGGCGGCGGACGCCCCGGCCAAGAAGGCAGCCGGGAAGACGGCGAGCGAGAAAGCCGGGGCTGCCGGCTCGGCAACGACGGTGGCCCGCGCCGACGGCGGCGGCTGAACGGCCTCCGCGGCGGAGGGTCACGGGGGGCCGAGCGAGCAGGGCGAGCGGCGGTCGGGCGGGGGCTCAGCGGCGCCCGCGGTGCGCCGGCTGCGGCGG
>DASPYH010000174.1:0-3222 GCA_035636875.1 Mycobacteriales bacterium
TGGGCGTGGGCGACCTGCTGCCGACCACCGCCGACGACGACCGGCTGGTCCCGGCGTACGTGCTGACCGACGACCCGGCGGTCGACGAGGTGGCGATGGAGCTCGGGCTCGGCCGGCCGCGCGTGATGTCCCGGCTGGGGCGGGAGGAGACCGCCGACCGGTGGTACGCCGGCGACGGCGGCCCGGACAGCCCGATGTCCGTCCACGCCCCCGGCAGGTGCGGCACCTGCGGGTTCTACCTGCCGCTGGAGGGGTCGCTGCGGGCCGTGTTCGGCGCGTGCGGCAACGAGTTCTCGCCGCTGGACGGGCAGGTGGTCTCCGCGGACTCCGGCTGCGGCGCGCACTCCGAGGCGCTGATCGAGCAGCCGCCGCCGGTGCAGCCGCCCGGCCCGGCGTACGACGACACGGTGCTCGAGGTCGAGTCGAGCGCTCCCGAGCCGGAGCCGCCGGCTGAGGACGACGCCGAGGCCATCGAGGAGGTCGAATCCCTCGGTCACAGCTGAGCTGACCGACCCGTTCGGCACCGCGGCGATCCGGGAGCGGGTGCTCTCGGCGTGGGCGGCGTCCCCGGCCAGGTTCCGGGAGGACGCCAACGCCGAGGACGACCTGGTGCACGGGGCGTACCGGGACCGGCTGCTGGTGGAGCTTGCCCAGAACGCGGCCGACGCGGCGGCGCGGGCCGGGCTGCCCGGGCGCCTTCGACTGTCGCTGGTGGACGGTGAGCTGCGGGCGGCGAACACGGGTGCGCCGCTGGACGGTGCCGGGGTCGAGGCGCTCGCCACCCTGCGGGCGTCGGCGAAGCGGGACGGCGGCACCGTCGGCCGCTTCGGGGTCGGCTTCGCCGCGGTGCTGACCGTCACGGACGCCCCGGCGGTCTCGTCCGCCACCGGCGGTGTGCGGTTCTCGGCCGAGCAGACCCGGGCCGCCGTCGACTCGGCGCCGGCCCTGGCCGAGGAGCTGGACCGGCGCGGCGGCAGGGTGCCGGTGCTGCGGCTGCCATGGCCGACCCACACGCCGCCGCCGCCGGGCTTCGACACCGAGGTACGGCTGCCGCTGCGGCCGGGCGCCGAGCCCGCCGTGCTGGCCGCGCTGGCCGAGCTCGACCCGGCGGTCCTGCTGGCGCTGCCCGCGCTGCGCTCGATCGACGCCGGCGGCCGGGTGCTGTCCCGGACGGATGGTCCGGACGGGACGGTGGTGCTGTCCGAGGACGGCTCCCCGACCCGCTGGCGGGTACGGTCGGCGACCGGCACGCTGCCGGCCGAGCTGCTGGCCCGGCGCCCGGCCGAGGAGCAGCAGCGTCCCGAGTGGACGGTGAGTTGGGCCGTGCCGGTGGGCCCGGACGGGGCCCCGGTACCGCCGCAGCGGCAGCCGGTGGTGCACGCGCCGACGCCCACCGACGAGCCGCTCTCGCTGCCGGCGCTGCTGCTGGGCAGCTTCCCGCTGGCATCCGACCGGCGGCACGTGACCCCCGGTCCCGGCACCGACCTGCTCATCGCGGCGGCCGCCCGGCTGTACACCGAGCTGGTCGCCGAGCTGCCCGCAGTGCCCGCCCTGCTCGCGCTGGTGCCGCGCCCGACGCTGGCCGGCACCGAGCTGGACGCGGCGCTGTCCCGGGCTGTGCTCGACGCGCTCCGCGGTGCGCCGTGGCTTCCCGCCGACGCCTCGGGCGCGGACCGGCGGCTGGTCCCGGGTTCGGCGACGGTCGTGGACGGAGCCTCGCAGGAGCTGGTGCGGCTGCTCGGCGACCTGGTCCCGGGCCTGCTGCCGGCGACCTGGTCGGGGAGGGGACAGGCGGTCGCGCTCGGTGCGCTCGGAGTCCGCCGGCTGTCCACGTCCGACGTCGTCGAGCTGGTGTCCGGAGTGGACCGCCCGGCGGCGTGGTGGCGGGAGCTCTACGCGGCGCTGGCCGACCGGCCGGACCGGGAGGCGCTCGCCGCCCTGCCGGTTCCGCTCTCCGACGGCCGGACGGTGACCGGCGTTCGCGGCGCGCTGCTGCCCGAGGAGGACCTGCCGGTGGCCGCCGCCGCCCCGCTCGGGTTGCGGGTGGTCGACCCCGAGGCCGCACACCCGCTGCTGCAGCGGCTGGGCGCCGTGCCGGCGACCGCGCGCGGGGTGCTCGCGGACGACCGGGTTCGGGCCGCGGTGCAGGCCTCGTACGACGAGGACGACCCCGCACCGATCGCCGGCGCCGTGCTCGCCCTGGTGGCCGGCGCGCGCCCCGCCCCCGGCGAGCTGCCCTGGCTGGCCGAGCTGGCGCTGCCGGGACAGGACGGCGACTGGTACCCGGCCGGCGAGCTGCTGCTGCCCGGCTCCCCGCTGGCCCGGGTGGTCGAGCCGGACGCACCCTTCGGCGTCGTGGCCGCCGAGGTCGTCGACCGCTGGGGCGAAGACGTGCTCCGCTCCGTCGGGGTGCTGACGACGTTCGCGGTGCTGCGCGCCGAGGATGTCGAGCTAGATCCCGACGCCGCCGACCACGACCTCGACGGTGAGGCGGACTGGATGGACGCGGTGCTCGACCGGGTACCGGCCCAGGCCGTCCGGCGAGCACCCCCGCGGCTGCCCGAGTTGGTGGCCGTCCGCGACCTCGACCTGATCCGGCCGGACGCGTGGGCCACCGCGCTGCCCATGGTCGCCTCGCTGCCGGGTGTCGCCGGCTGGGCGAGCGTGGCGCTCGCCGACGGGACGCATGCCACCGTGCCCTCGTACACCACGTGGTGGCTGAGTACACACCGGACGCTGGGCGGAGGGCGGCCGGACCGGCTGCGGGCTCCGGACGCCGCCGACCTCGCCGGTCTGTACGAGATCGCGAGCGGCGAGCCGGCGCTGCTCGCGGTGGCGGGTGTCCTGCGCGGACTGGACGACGCGTTGGCCGACCCGGACCGGGCGACGGACCTGTTGCGCCGGCTGGGCGACCCGTCGCTGGCGGTCCCCGGCCGCACGCTCCGGGTTGCCTATGCCCGGCTCGCGCCGGTGCTGGACGGGGTGGACGCGGACCTGCCCGACCGCGTGCGGGTGGCGCCGGCCCGCACGGTGCTCCGCGACGACGCGGTGGTCCTCGACGCACCGCACCTGCTGCCGCTGCTCGCCGGCCGGGTGCCGGTGCCGGCCGGTGCGACGCCAGGACCGGTCGCCGACCTGCTCGACCTCCCCCTCGCCACCGAGGTCGTCGGCGCCCGGACACCGGACTCGACGCCGGTGCGCCGGCTCGCCTGGGCGGACGTG
>DASPYH010000175.1:0-2478 GCA_035636875.1 Mycobacteriales bacterium
CTGCCGCCGCCCGCTCGGGTGGGGGCAGCACGCGCGCGGCCAGCCGGCCGGCGACCGGCGGCGCCACCCGGGCGCGCTCTACAGCCGCCTCCCGCGGCCGATCCACGCCGGCGCCTCGGCGCACGCCACCCCGCCGCACGCGCCGCACCCGGCTGATACGGCTCGGTGACCCCGGCCGCCGCCTCGGCGTCGGCTTCGCCGCCGTCTGCACGCTGCTGGTCGTCCTCGGCGGTCGTCTGGTCCAGCTGCAGGGCTTCGACGGCGCGCGGCTCGCCGCGAAGGCGCAGCAGCAGCGGCTGAACAGCACCCCGATCACGGCCGTCCGCGGCAAGATCCTCGACCGCGACGGCCGCGTGCTCGCATACACCGTCGCCGCCCGGACGATCTTCGCGGACCCGAAGCTGGTGGTGGACCCGGTCGCCACCGCGGCCGAGCTCGCCCCGCTGCTCGGCCAGAACGCCGACTCCCTGGTCGCGAAGCTGCGCAAGAAGGGCCGCTACGTCCCGCTCGCCAGGGACGTCTCGCCGACGGACGCGGCCCGGATCCAGGCGCGCGGCCTGAAGGGGATCGGCGCCCAGGACACCACCCAGCGGCTCTACCCGGGCCGCGAGGTGGGCGCCGGGGTGATCGGTTTCACCGGCGTCGACGGCGGGCTGGCCGGCATCGAGCAGCGCTACGACCGGCAGCTCGCCGGCACGCCGGGCGAGCTGGTGGTCGAGCGCGGCACCGACGGCACGCCGATTCCGAGCGGGCGGCGCGAGGAGACCGACGCCGTACCCGGCTCGTCGGTCCACCTCACGCTGGACGAGGACCTCCAGTACGTCGCCCAGCGCGCGCTCGCCGACGCGGTGAAGAAGGCGCAGGCGTCAGGTGGCCAGCTGGTCGTGCTGGACGTGCACACCGGCGAGGTGCTGGCGATGGCGACCGCCCCGACCTACGATGCGCAGGCGCCGGCCGCCGCCGACCCGGCGCGCCGGGGCAACCCGGCGGTGTCCGACGTCATCGAGCCCGGCTCGGCGAACAAGGTGGTCACCTTCTCCGCCGCCGTGGACCGCGGCCTGATCCGGCCGGACACCCCGATGTCGGTGCCGGACAGCTACCGGGTCGCCGACCGCGTCGTTCACGACGCCTGGTCGCACAAGGTGGAGCGCTGGACAGCCACCGGCGTGCTGGCCAAGTCGAGCAACGTGGGCACGCTGATGATCGCTCACGCGCTCGGCCCCTCGGCCTTCTACGACTACCTCACCCGGTTCGGGATCGGCACCAAGACCGGCATCGAGCTGCCGGCCGAGAGCGGCGGCATCCTGCCGAAGCCGGAGGAGTGGTCGGGCAGCACCTTCGGCAACCTGCCGATCGGGCAAGGCGTGTCGATGACCGCCCTGCAGCTGGCCGGCATGTACCAGACGATCGGGAACGGCGGGGTCCGGATCAGCCCGCGCATCGTCCGCGGCGTGACCGCGCCGGACGGCACCGTCACGTCCGGCGCCGCGCCGACACGCACCACCGTGGTCTCGCCGCAGGCGGCCCGGACCGTGCGGACCATGCTCGAGGCGGTGACCGGCCCGGGCGGCACCGCGCCGAAGGCGGCCATCGACGGCTACCGGGTCGCCGGCAAGACCGGCACCGCGCAGAAGCCCAACCCGGCCTGCCACTGCTACTCCGGCGGCGGCTACTGGGCGACCTTCGCCGGGATGGCCCCCGCCGACGACCCGCAACTGGTCATCTCGGTCGTCATCGACGAGGCGAAGGGCGGCGGGCACGGCGGCGCGGTGGCGGCGCCGCTCTTCCACCAGGTCATGTCGTACGCGCTGACGGCCCGCGGGGTGGCCCCGACCGGCACGCCCAAGCCGACCGCCAGGTTGACCGTGGACTAGCCTTGCCACCCGTGTCCGGGACCCAGTCGCTGCGGCCGAGCCGGCCCCGGCCGCACCGGCTGACAGACCTGGCCGCAGCGCTCGGGCTGGTCCCGCCGCCCGCGGACGCGACCGTGACCGGTGTCACGCACGACTCGTCCGCGGTGCGGCCCGGTGACCTGCTCGCCGCGCTGCCGGGCTCCCGCACGCACGGCGCCCGGTTCGCCTCGGCCGCCGTCGCCGCGGGCGCCGTCGCGATCCTCACCGACCCGGCCGGCGCCGACCTCGCCGCCGGCGTGGGGGTCCCGGTGCTGGTCGCCGACCGGCCCCGCGACCTGCTCGGCGCGCTCGCCGCGCTCGTGCACGACGACCCGACGGCCGCGCTGCTCGTGCTCGGGGTCACCGGGACAAACGGGAAGACCACGACGGCGTACCTGCTGGAGGAGGGCCTTCGGTCGGCCGGCCACGTCACCGGACTGATCGGCACGGTGGAGACCCGGGTCGGCGGAGAGTCGGTGCCGAGCACGCGGACCACGCCGGAGGCGACGGACCTGCAGGCGGCGTTCGCGGCGATGGCCGAGCGTGGGGTGACCGCGGTCGCGATGGAGGTCTCCAGCCACGCCCT
>DASPYH010000176.1:0-3028 GCA_035636875.1 Mycobacteriales bacterium
CATCCCGCCGGCGACCCTGGTCAGCGGGATCATCCGCAGGTACGCCTGGCGGGCGACGTCGACGACGATCATCCGGTCGGCGAACTCGCAGCTCGCCAGCAACTCGCGCCCGCCCGCCGTGAAGTCGAGGTGGTCGACGCCCGCGCAGGCGGGCACCCGCAGGGAGTGCTGCAGCCGCCAGCTGTGCGGGTCGTAGAAGTCCAACCGCTTCAGCGCCTCGGCGACGACGATCGCGTGCCGGCCGTCCGGGGTGAAGTAGAGGTTGTACGGGTCGGCGACGTGGATGCGCCGTCCCGGCTTGCCCGTGCGCGGGTCGAAGGAGAGCAGCGAGTCGGACCGGTCCCCGGCCGCGTAGAGCGTCCTCAGGTCGTACGACGGCACGACGTGCTGGACCTCGACACCGGCGTTCCGGATGCGCTCGACCACCTTGTAGGTCCGCGGGTCGATCACCCACACGTCGTTGCTCTTGGTGTGCGGCACGTAGACCAGCGGGCGCGCCTGCCGGGCCACTGCGCTGAGCTCGCCGGGCCGGTCGGCGGCGTAGACGTCCGACTGGTCGAGCAGCGGCGGCATGCCCGGCAGCGCGTCGGCGGCGCGGGCCAGAGCCGGCGGGGCGGCGCCCGCGGCGGACGGAGCGGTCGCCGGGCGGGACGGCGACGGCGAGCCGCCGCTCGTGCACGCGACGACCGCCGCAGAAGCGGCGACCAGCGCAGCCAGCACCCGGACGGGGCGGCGTACCCGACGGAGAACGGCCACCGGTGCGAGGTTCGTCACGGGCGCAGGAGGGTCGTGGCGGTCACCGGGCGGAGGCCTTTCGCGTCGAGGTCGGCGAGCACGCCCGGCAGGGCTCGCAGCGTGCCGGCGTGCCCGAGGTGCAGGCTGACGATCGAGCCGGGGCGCACCTCGGCCGCGACCTTGCGCCGTACGGCCGTCGGCCCCGGATCGGTGTAGTCCAGCGAGTCCACGTCGTACGACAGGCAGACCGGGTAGCCGGCGGTCCCCGCGAGCCGCCGGATCAGCGGCGTGGAGTGGGCGCCGCCGGACTGCCGGAAGTGCGCGCCGGGCGTGCCGGTGAGCCGAAGCAGGAGGTCCCGGCAGCGCTCGATCTGCACCTTGGCGGCGGGCTCGCCGAGGTTCGCGAGCACCGGGTGGGTCCAGGTGTGGTTGCCCAGCTCGTGCCCCGCGCCGACGATCCGGCGGGCGAGCTCCGAATGCTGGTCGAGCCAGGTGCCGACAGCGAGCACGGTCACGTGGGCGCGCGCCGCCGCGAGCGCGGAGAGCACGCCGACGGCCAGCGCGGGATCACCGGCGCCGTGGAACGTGAGCGCGACCTCGCGGCGGTCGCGGGAGCCGAAGGCGACCTCGCGGGACGGTCCGGACACGGCCCTCGCGGCGTGCCCGGGCAGACCGGGTGCCGGGCTGGGTGCCGGAGTCGTCGCGCGGGCACGGGCCTGGGCCGGCGGCGGCACCTCGTTCTTCGTGCACGCGGCCGTCATTGCCCCGAGTGCGGCAGCGAGAACGGCGCGCCGGGACAGTCCGTCCCGAGGCTCGGTCACCGGATCACGCTAACGCCATCGCGCTTCACCTCCGCGGGCAGGTGGCCCCGCACCGCCAGCCCGCAGCGGCAGGTCGGCCGATGACAGACTCGGCCGCGTGCTGGGGATCGAGGACGTGCGCGCGGCGGCCGAGCGGCTGGCCGGGGTGGCGCACCGGACGCCGGTGCTGACCTCGCGCACCGTGGACGAGCTGACCGGCGCGCGGCTGTTCGCCAAGGCGGAGTGCTTCCAGCGCAGTGGAGCGTTCAAGTTCCGCGGGGCCTACAACGCGGTCGCCTCGCTGGACCCCGAGGTCCGCGCTCCCGGGGTGCTGACGTTCTCCTCGGGTAACCACGCCCAAGCGCTGGCGCTGGCTGCCCGGTTGCACCAGGTGCCGGCGGTCATCGTCATGCCGCACGACGCGCCGGCGGCGAAGGTCGCCGCCACCCGCGGGTACGGCGCCGAGGTCGTCGGCTACGACCGGTATGGGGCCGACCGCGAGCAGATCGGCCGGGCGCTGGCGGCCGAGCGAGGGCTGACGGTGATCCCGCCCTACGACCACCTCGACGTGATGGCCGGGCAGGGCACCGTGGCGCTCGAGCTGGTCGAGCAGGTCGGCGCGCTGGACGTGCTGGTCGTCTGCGTCGGAGGCGGCGGTCTGATCTCCGGCTGCGCGACAGCGGCGACCGTGCTCAGCCCTGGCGTGCGGGTGGTCGGGGTGGAGCCGGTCGCGGGAGACGACGTACGCCGCTCGCTCGCCGCCGGCCACCGGGTCAGCGTGCCGGTCCCGCGCACGATCGCGGACGGCCAGCAGACCACCTCGCCGGGCGAGCTGCCGTTCCGGGTCATCCAGCGGCTGGTCTCCGACATCGTGCTCGTCTCGGACCAGGAGATCGTGGCCGCCATGGTGCTCGCGTTCGAACGGATGAAGGTGGTGCTGGAGCCGAGCGGGGCGAGCGCGCTGGCGGCCCTGCTGGCCGGCCGCGTGTCCGACGTCGCCGGCCGCCGGGTCGGCGTCACCCTGTCCGGCGGCAACATCGGCGCGGCCCGCTTCGCGGACCTGGTCGGACGCGGGTGAACGCCGGGTGGACAAGGCCACTTCCGGCCGGGAGATCACCCTTGGCGGTTGCCGGCCCAACCTCCGCTGAGCGGGACGGATGTGGATGTTGCGCTGATTGGCTCCTGGTCGCACAGCGATACGCCTGATATGAACGCTGGGTACCTGTTGATGCGCGCGGGGGTCCCGCGGCGAGTCGGCGCCGGAAGGAAGCGCCCGCCGTCAGCGATCGCGCCTCGACAGGAGGGGGGCCGCTCGTGATGTCTACGTTCCGCAACGCCGGCCAGCCACCACGCACTGAATGGTCGTAGTCCATTCGTGACGAGGTAGGCAACGCCGACCGGATCCGGTTCGCGGCCGCTGTGTGCGGCCTCACCACTGAAGGCGCCAGCCGGGCGCGCGAGTCTTTGCGGCCGTCGAGAGGCGGGCTCGCGGC
>DASPYH010000177.1:0-3300 GCA_035636875.1 Mycobacteriales bacterium
CCGCGGCGGCCAGGATTGCATCGGTGGCGCGAGGTAGCGCTCGGCCCGACGGCCGGCTGACTCAGCCGCGGCGGCCAGGATTGCATCGGTGGCGCGAGGTAGCGCTCGGCCCGACGGCCGGCTGACTCAGCCGCGGCGGCCAGGATTGCATCGGTGGGGTGAGGTAGCGCTCGGCCCGACGGCCGGCTGACGCAGCCGCAGTGACCACTGGTTTCATTGGCTGGGCGGTCCGGCGCCGGCTCGGTCCGAGCACGTCGGAACGCGGGGCGAGCGGCGCCGAACCGGCGGTATGAGGCGGCGTATCCTGTGTGGTGCACCCCCGCGTACCCGCGACCGGGGGTCTTCGCGCTGCCTCGGAGGCTCGCTCCCGCCATGACCCTGTCCGGACTGCTCGACGCCGTCCTGCCCGACCCCGCCCTCACCCAGGCGGTCTCCTCGGCCGGCGTGGCCTCGCTCGACCTGACCGCGCCGCCCGCGCTGCGGCCGTTCGTCGCCGCGGCGCTGGCCGCCGACCCTGACGGTGGGGGCGCCGGCCGCCCGGTGCTCGCCGTCACCGCGACCGGTCGTGACGCCGAGGAACTGGCGGACGCGCTGCGTCACCTGCTGCCCTCCGACGAGGTGGTGACGTACCCGTCCTGGGAAACCCTCCCGCACGAGCGGCTGTCCCCGCGGCCGGATACCGTCGGCCGCCGGCTGGCCGTGCTGCGCCGGCTCGCCCACCCGAACCCGAACGACCCCGCGACCGGACCGGTACGCGTCGTGGTCGCATCGATCCGCGCCGTGCTGCAGCCGCAGGTGCCCGGCCTCGGTGAGCTAGAGCCGGTCGCGGTCCGGCCCGGGGACACCGTCGAGCTCGACGACATGGTCGACCGGCTGGTCTCGGCCGGCTACGGGCGGGTCGAGCTGGTCGAGAAGCGCGGCGAGTTCGCCGTGCGCGGCGGCATCCTCGACGTCTTCCCGCCGACCGAGGAGCACCCGGTGCGGGTGGAGTTCTGGGGCGACGAGGTCGAGGAGGTGCGCTTCTTCACCGTCGCCGACCAGCGCTCCTCCGGGCCCGCCGAGCACGGCCTGTGGGCGCCACCGTGCCGCGAGCTGCTGCTGACGGCGCAGGTCCGGGAGCGGGCGGCCAAGCTCGCGCTGGAGCACCCGGAGCTGGCCGAGATGCTGGACAAGATCGCCGACGGCACGCCGGTCGAGGGCATGGAGGCGCTGGCGCCGGTGCTGGTGGATGAGCTCCGGCTGCTCCTGCACGAGCTGCCGGCCGGAACGCACGTGCTGGTCAACGACCCGGAGCGGGTGCGGACCCGGGCCAGCGAGCTGGTCCGGACCTCGGCGGAGTTCCTGGCCGCATCGTGGGCGGCCGCCGCGGGCGGTGGACAACGCCCGATCTCCGCTGCCCGCGGAGGGCAACCCATCGACCTCGGTGCCGCGGCGTTGCGAACGGTCGAGCAGGTCCGCGAGGACGCCGCGTCGCTCGGCATCCCGTGGTGGACGGTCACCCCGTTCGCCGCCGACTCGGAGCTGGACGACGCGGCGCTGACGGTCGCCGCGTCGGGCGCGGAGGCGTACCGCGGGGACACCGGGCGCGCGATCGAGGACGCGCGCAGGTGGACCCGGGACGGCTGGCGGGTCGCGGTGATCTTCGACGGGCACGGCACGGCGCAGCGGGCCGTCGAGCAGCTCGGCGGCGCCGAGGTGCCGGTGCGGCCGGTGCCGACGCTGGACAGGACGCCGGAGCCCGGCGTCGTCACGGTCAGCGTCGGCCGGCTGGCCGGCGGCTTCGTCGCTCCTGGACTCGGCCTGGCCGTGCTCGGGCAGTCCGACCTGACCGGTCAACGTGGACAGTCCACGAAGGACATGCAGCGGATGCCGTCGCGGCGCCGGCGCAACGCGGTCGACCCGCTGGCGCTGCGGTCCGGCGACCTGGTCGTGCACGAGCAGCACGGCGTCGGCCGGTACGTCGAGATGGTCCGGCGGACGGTCAACGGCGGCGAGCGGGAGTACCTGATCCTGGAGTACGCGCCAGCCCGCCGTGGCCAGCCCGCCGACCGGCTGTTCGTGCCGACCGACTCGCTGGACCTGCTCACCCGGTACGTCGGCGGCGAGGCGCCCACCCTCAACCGGCTCGGGGGCGCGGACTGGGCGAAGACCAAGGGCCGCGCCCGCAAGGCGGTCAAGGAGATCGCCGGCGAGCTGATCCGCCTCTACAGCGTGCGGATGGCGACCCGCGGCCACGCCTTCGGTCCGGACTCGCCGTGGCAGCGCGAGCTGGAGGACGCCTTCCCGTACACCGAGACGCCCGACCAGATGGCGGCGATCGACGAGGTCAAGCACGACATGGAGCAGCAGGTCCCGATGGACCGGGTGATCTGCGGCGACGTCGGCTACGGCAAGACCGAGATCGCGCTGCGGGCCGCGTTCAAGGCGGTGCAGGACGGCAAGCAGGTGGCCGTGCTGGTGCCGACGACGCTGCTGGCCCAGCAGCACTTCGCCACGTTCTCCGAACGGATGGCGCAGTTCCCGGTGACCGTACGCAGCCTGTCCCGTTTCGACAGTCCGAAACAGACGGAGGCGACGCTGGAGGGTCTCGTCGCTGGCACCGTCGACATCGTGATCGGCACCCACCGCCTGTTGCAGCCGACCACCAGGTTCAAGGATCTGGGCCTGGTGGTGGTGGACGAGGAGCAGCGCTTCGGCGTCGAACACAAGGAGTATCTCAAGCAGCTGCGCACGTCGGTGGACGTGCTCACCATGTCGGCGACGCCGATCCCGCGGACGCTGGAGATGTCACTGACCGGGATCCGGGAGATGTCCACGATCCTCACCCCGCCGGAGGAGCGGCACCCGGTGCTCACCTTCGTCGGGGGTTACGACGAGAAGCAGGTGGCGGCGGCGATCCGGCGCGAGCTGCTGCGCGAGGGCCAGGTCTTCTACGTGCACAACCGGGTCGACTCCATCGACCGGGCGGCGGCGCGGCTGCGCGAGCTCGTCCCGGAGGCACGGGTCGCCGTCGGGCACGGGCAGATGAACGAGGACCTGCTCGAGCACATCATGGTCGGCTTCTGGGAGAAGGAGTTCGACGTCCTGGTCTGCACCACGATCGTGGAGTCCGGTTTGGACATCGCGAACGCCAACACGCTCGTGGTCGAGCGGGCCGACGCCTTCGGGCTGTCCCAGCTGCACCAGTTACGCGGGCGGGTCGGGCGGGCCAGGGAGCGGGCGTACGCGTACTTCCTCTACCCCCCCGAGAAGCCGCTGACCGAGACCGCGTACGACCGGCTGGCGACGATCGCGCAGAAC
>DASPYH010000178.1:0-6843 GCA_035636875.1 Mycobacteriales bacterium
GGTCGCAGTGCTCCGCCTCGTCCATGTAGTGGGTGGTGAGGAAGACGGTGATGTCCTCCCGGCGGCGCAGCGCGCCGATGTAGTCCCACACCGAGGCCCGGCTCTGCGGGTCGAGCCCGATCGTCGGCTCGTCCAGGAACAGCACGCGCGGCGAGTGCAGCAGGCCGCGGGCGATCTCCAGCCGCCGCCGCATGCCGCCGGAGAAGGTCAGCACCTGGCTGCCGCGCCGGTCGGCGAGCCCGACCATCCGCAGCATGTCGTCGATCCGCTCGCTCAGGCCGGCCTTGGGCACGCCGTAGAGCTCGGCGTGGAAGCGCAGGTTCTGCTCGGCGGTCAGCTCGATGTCCAGGGTCGGGTCCTGGAAGACCAGGCCGATCGTGCGCCGGACGGCGTCGCGCTCGGTCACCACGTCATGACCCGCCACCCGGGCCGTGCCCGCCGTCGGTCGGGCCAGCGTGCAGAGGATGTTGATGGTGGTCGACTTGCCGG
Organism: Mycobacteriales bacterium; assembly: GCA_035636875.1. Lineage (GTDB taxonomy): Bacteria > Actinomycetota > Actinomycetes > Mycobacteriales > CADCTP01 > CADCTP01. The sequence goes on from DASPYH010000178.1 coordinate 490, forward strand.
CGCCGTTGGGGCCGAGGAACCCGAAGGTCTCCCCCGCCTCGACCTGGAACTCGACGCCGCGGACCGCCTCGACGTCACCGAACCGCTTCTCCAGGCTGGACACCTCGATGATCGCCGGTGTCTGTGAGTTCATGGGCGCATCCCATCATTGGACGGGCCCTCGGTCAAGCTCCTATGCTCAGGGCGTGACGCTCGACCTCTCGACGCTCACGCATCGCCTCGCGCACATCACCCGACGCACCATGGGCGAGCGAATGGCTCGCGAGCAATGGGCGATCGACGTGGGCTTCCGCCCGGGCTGCGTCGGCGTGCTGAGGGTGGTGGCCGCACTCGAACCGGTGTCGCAGCGCGAGGTCAGCGAGCGACTCGTCCTCGACCCGAGCGACCTGGTCTCGCTGGTGGACATCCTGGAGAAGGCCGGGCTGGTCGAGCGACGGCGGGACCCCGCCGACCGGCGCCGGCACTCGCTGGAGATCACGCCGGCCGGGAAGACCGCGCTGCGACGCCTGGAGGTGGTCGGGCGCGAGGTCAGCGAGGAGGTGCTCGCGCCGCTCGACGAGGACGAGCGCGCCGCGCTGGCCCACCTGCTAGGACGGATCGTCGAGCATCACACCCGCTGCTACCACCTGGGCGGCGAGGACGAGCGGGAGCCGGTCAGTGCTCAGCGGCAAGCCGAGCGAGCACGTCGGCCGGTCGGTCCGTGATGATGCCGTCGACGCCGACGGACAACACCAGGTCGATGTCCTCGGGCTCGTCGACCGTCCACACGTAGACCAAGTGCCCGCGCGCATGCACGAGCTTCGGGTAACGGGGATGTCCGCGGACGATGTCGATCCCGGGGCCGGCGATGTCGGCAGCCGGGGACAGCGAGCCGTCCCGGCGCAGCACCGGGACCCGCTCGAACAGCTGCACCGTGGGCAGGTTCGGCGCCAGCAGGCGGATCCGGCGCAGCGCCGTCGGGGCGAAGCTCATCACCGCGACCGGCGAGGCCTCCCGCCGCGGCGGCTCGGCCACGCCGAACCGGCGCAGCAGCCGGACCAGCTGCTGCTCGACCAGCCCGGCGTACCGGGTCGGGTGCTTGGTCTCGATCAGCAGCCGGACCGGGCGCTCGGCGCCGAGCACCACGTCGAGTAGCCGTTCCAGCGTGAGCACCGGCGCCTCGGTGCTGTCCCGGTCCTCGATGAAGGCGTCCGCCGAGTCCGGCAGGTCGGCCCGCCACGAGCCGAAGTCGACCCCCCGCAGGTCGTCGAGGTCGAATTCGGACAGCACCCCGCTGGCGGAGGAGGTGCGGTCGATGCGCCGGTCGTGCACGCAGACCAGGTGGCCGTCGCGGGTCAGTCGGACGTCGCACTCCAGCCCGTCGGCGCCCTCGTCGATCGCCCGGAGGTACGCGCCGAGCGTGTGCTCGGCAAGCGCGTACGACGAGCCCCGGTGCGCGAAGACGAGGGGCCTGTCCCCCGTCACGGATGACATGGTCCGCCCTCTCGCCGTCCTGGAGGTCTGCCCGCCCGCGCTGGCGTGTCGCCGCGCGTAACGTCAGACCGGCGGAGGGAGGGGTGCGTGCAGTTCGATCCCACGTCGAGCGCGCTGGTCTCGAATCCGTACCCGCTATTCGCGGCGATGCGCGCCTCGACACCGGTTCTCTGGCACGACGGCCTCGGCATGTTCCTGACGTTCCGGCACGCCGACGCGGACGCGGTGCTGCGGGACCGGCGGCTGGGGCGGGTCTGGCGGATGCGGTGGCCGGAGGAGTCGCTGCCGGCGTACGCGCTGCTGCACCTGCACTCGATGCTGGAGAACGAGCCACCGGTGCACACCCGGCTTCGGCGGCTGGTCGCCGGCGCGTTCGGCCGCGGGCACGTGGAGCGGATGCGGCGCCGGATCGCCGCGATCGCGTCCGGCCTGGCCGACGCGGTGGCCGACGCCGGCGCGGACGGCTCCGTGGTCGACCTGCTGCCCCCGTACGCCGAGCCGCTGCCGGTCGCGGTGATCGCCGACCTGCTGGGAGTGCCGCCGTCCGACCGCGGGCTGCTGCGGCCGTGGTCCAACGCGATCGTGAAGATGTACGAGTACGGCGTGACCGGCGAGCAGCGGGCGACCGCCGAGCGGGCGGCGGCCGAGTACGTGGCGTACGTGCGGTCGCTGATCGCGTGGCGGCGGCGCGAGCCGGGCGAGGACCTGCTCTCGTCGCTGATCGCCACCCGGGACGCCGACGGGTCGCGGCTGACCGAGGACGAGCTGGTCGCCACCGCCGTGCTGCTGCAGATGGCGGGGCACGAGGCCAGCGTCAACGTGGTCGGCAACGGGGTGCTGGCGTTGCTGCGGTGGCCGGGCGAGCTGGCCCGGCTGCGGGCCGACCCGGCGCTGGTCCCGACCGCGGTCGAGGAGCTCATCCGGTACGACTCGCCGCTGCAGCTGTTCGAGCGGACCGCGGTGTCCGACGCCGTGATCGGCGACGTCCCGATCCTGGCGGGGGCGAAGGTCGCCGCGCTGCTCGGTGCCGCCAACCGCGATCCCGACGTCTTCGCCGAGCCGGACCGGCTGGACGTGGGCCGCGCGGACAACCCGCACATCGGTTTCGGCGCCGGCATCCACTACTGTCTCGGTGCCCCTCTCGCCAGGGTCGAGCTGCAGGTCTCCCTCGCCACGCTGCTGACCCGCTTCCCCCGGCTCGCGCTCGCCGGAGAGCCGACCCGGCGCCCCGAGTTCGTCATCCGCGGCCTGAGCTCGTTGCCCGTGACGACCTGAGCAAGCCGTGAACGCCTCGGCTTGCCGAGTCCCTGCTCCGCCCCGGCATGCCCCGCGTGCTCGGCCTCGCGGCCGCCCGGTCCGGCGCGCGGACTGACCCGGAGTGACCGGATGCTGGGCGGAGGCCCGGTCACGACGGCCTGCGGGCCATCGCGTGCGGACCGTCCCATGCGGTGAAAGGGCGGTTTCGTTTCGGTCCGGTGGCGAGCGGGAAGACCAGACCTCGCGCAGCGCGAGGGGATGCGCTGGCGGACCTTCCGCCAGGCGCGATGGAGGTTGCGGTTGAGGTGAGCGGGATCGCGTCGTCGGCCGGCACGGCGACCAGCCGGGCGGTGACGCAGTGCCCGCACGCCCTCGATGTCGCCGCGGAGGTCGCCCGGATCGCCTCGGCACCCGCCGCGGTCGAGGATCGGGCCGTCGCCCTGCTCGAGCCGCTGCACCGGATCGTGCCCTTCGAGGGCGCCTGGATCGCGGTGCTCGACCCGGAGCGGGATGTGTACCTCCCGCTGCTGGACGGCAGCGCCGCCGCGCCACTGCAGGCGTACTTCAGGACTCCGGCGGCGAACGAGGAACTGGAGTTGGTCGGCCTTAGCCGGCCGCGCCCGCCCCTGTGCCTGCGCGACAGTCCGGTTCCGCCGGAGGAGACCGTTGCCTGGATGGACTACCTGTGGCCGGCCGGCTTCCAGGAGGGCCTGGCGGTCGGCCTGTTCGCCCCGGACGGCCGGCACGTCGGCTTTCTCGGCCTGCTCACCGACACCACCGCACATCCGACCGACGCCGCGCGCGACCTCGTCGGGGTGCTGGCCCCGACCATCGCCAGCGCGATCGACCGGCTGCCAGCCCTCGCGACGGCCGCTCGGATGGTGAGCCGCGCGCTGGCCGGGGTCGTGCTGACCGGAGCCGGCCGCACGATGCCGCTGCCCGGCCTGGCGCAGCACCGGCTGCTGACCCGGGAGTCGCCGGTGACCGCCGTCGCGGCGGATCTCGTGTCCGGCGGCGCGTCGCACGGCTCGTTCCTGTGCCCGGCCGGAGACCGGGACCAGCCGGACAGGCACCTGCGTGTCACCGTGCTGAGCTGTACGAGGGAACCTCCCGACCACCTCCGCGCGGTCGTGCTGCTGTCCGCGGCCGGCGAGCTCTACGGGCTCACCCCGGTCGAACTGCGGCTGCTCGGCCTGCTCATCGAGGACTGGCCCGACGCGCGGATCGGCGCAGCCCTAGGGATACCGGACTCCGCCGTCGCCGGCCACGTCGAGACCATCTCGGCCCGCGTCCGCGCGCCCAGCCGCGCCATCGCAGTCCTGCGTGCCCTCCGGCATGGGCTCTACGTACCGCGGGCGCTGGGCTGTGACTGACCGGCAAGCCCCCGGACCGGGCTGACCAGCGCCGGCAGGGCGTGGCAGGCTCACCTCAGCAGCCAGCGACGCCGGGAGGAGGCCGCCGTGCCGGGCATGGGCCTGCTGGACGACAGGGTCGTCGTGGTGACCGGGGCCGGTCGCGGGATCGGCCGCGGCGAGGCGCTGGAGTGCGCGCGACAGGGCGCGGCGGTCGTGCTCAACGAGTACGACGCTGCTGCCGGCTCGGCCGTCGTCGACGAGATCAAGGCGTCCGGCGGGTCGGCCGCACTGGTCGAGGGCGACGTCTCGCAGGTGGAGGTGGCCGACCGCCTGGTCGCGACCGCGGTGTCGGAGTTCGGCCGGCTGGACGCGCTGGTCAACAACGCCGGCGTGCTCCGGGACCGAACCGTGGTGAACATGACCGCCGAGGAGTGGGACACGGTGATCCGCGTGCACCTGCGTGGGCACTACGCGCCGACGCACGCGGCGGTCGGCCACTGGAAGGCTCGGGGTGGACCCGGTCACATCGTCTGCACCGCGTCGACGTCCGGCCTGCTCGGCAACTTCGGCCAGTCCAACTACGGTGCCGCGAAGGCCGGCATCGCCGCGTTCGCCACGATCGTGGCGATGGAGACGGCGAAGCTCGCGGTCACCTGCAACGCCATCGCTCCCGCCGCGCGGACCCGGATGACCGAGGGGGCGTACGGGGCGATCCCGGGCGGCCCCGAGCCGGGCGCCTTCGACTTCTGGCACCCGGACAACGTCGCGCCGCTGGTCGCGTTCCTGTGCAGCGACGCCTCCGCGCACATCAGCGGCAAGGTCTTCGGCGTGCAGGGGGACGCGGTGGAGCTCTACCGGCCGTGGACCTCGGCCGCGGTCATCGAGAACGGCGGCTCCCGCTGGGACCCGGTGGACCTGGCCGGCCGCATCGACGGCCTCTTCGCGGAGGCGGGCATCGCGCCCGCCGCGGAGAACGGGATGGCGAGGCTGCGCTACACGATGACCGACCGCGGGTAACCGGGCCGTGCCTCGCTCGGGTCGCGCTCGGGTCGTGCCCGGTCAGGTTCGGCGCGAGGACGGACCATGACGAGGTCGGCGGCGCTAGGTTGCGGTGGTGGCTGGCGAGGGGCGGGATCGGCGGCGGCTGGTGCCGCTGCGGGTGCTCGAGATGCGCGTTCGACGCGACCACCCGCTCGGGGAGGGTGAATGGCGGCTGGTACGCCGGGCGGCCCGGCGCGGCGAGGCGGTGCCTGAGCCGCTGCGACCGGCCGCCCGGGCCGAGGCGGAGGCGCTGCTCGCCTCCAGCGATCTCGGGCTGGCGCCGGCCTGGCTGATCTACGGATTCCTGGTCCTCGCCGCGCTCAACCTGCTGCGCTGGCTAGGCAACCACGAGGCCGCCTGGGCCCTGCCGATGACGATCCTCTATGCCGCGATCGCCCTGTCGATCTGGCGGATCCGGGACGCCCGCGGCCGCGGTGCCGAGCAGGCCCTCGCCGTCAACACCGACCCCGGCTGAGCCCCGGCGGCCATCGCCGACCCCGGCTGAGTCGAGGTGCTGCCGGCGGCCAGCTAGTCCAGGTCGGACCAGTCGGCCGACATCACCTCGCGCATCGCGCGCCGCTTGGTGCGCCCGTGCAGGCGGTCGAGGAAGAGCAGCCCCTGCAGGTGGTCGGTCTCGTGCTGCAGGCAGCGGGCGAGCACGCCGTCGCCGGCCACCCGGACCGGTGCCCCGGCGACGTCCACTCCCTCGACCGCCGCGTACGACGGGCGCGGGTTCTCGTAGTGCAGGCCGGGGACGGACAGGCACCCCTCGATGTCGTCGTCCACGTCGCCCGCCGTGGACACGAGCACCGGGTTGACCACGTGCCCGACGTGCCGCTTCCCGGAGGCGTCCGGGCAGTCGTAGACGAAGACCGACAGCCCGACGCCGATCTGGTTCGCGGCCAGGCCGACACCGTCGGCCGCGTACATCGAGGCGAACATGTCCTCGACGAGCCGGGCCAGCGACTCGTCGAAGTCGACCACCCGGTCGGTGGGAGTCCGCAGCACCGGGTCGCCGAAGAGCCGGATCGGTCGGGCGATCCCCTTCGTCTGCGGTCCGGTCACCCCGTCAGCGTAGTCAGCCGCCGCTGTGCCGGCCCGCCCATGTCCAGGCGTAGCCCGGGTCCTCGCAGGCCAGCCCGGCCTCGCCGAGCGCCAGCGGGCGGAAGGTGTCGACCATGACCGCCAGCTCTTCGGTCGCCTCCTTGCCGATCGAGGCTTCGGCCGT
>DASPYH010000179.1:0-4181 GCA_035636875.1 Mycobacteriales bacterium
CCCATCGTCGGGACCAGCGCGAGCGTCGGGTTGTCGGCCCGTACGGCCGCCAGCGCCCCCGCGAGCTCGGCGCGGGTCCGCGCCACCACCGGCCCCGGTGCCTGTCGGTCGCCGGGACCGCCTCGTCTAGGCCGCGGTGCGGCGCGGGGAGGGGCGGCGCTCACGCGTCGGTCCGGGTGCGGGCCGCGAGCACGTCGAGCAGCGGGCCGGCCTGCGCCGGCGAGAGCCGGCCCGAGGCGAGCGCGCGGCCGGCGGTCAGCCGGGCCAGCGCGACGTAGCCGGCGACCGAGTCCGGGGCATGCTCGGACAGCGTCCGCAGGTGCCCGGCGACCGTGCCGGCGTCGCCGCGGGAGACCGGGCCGGTCAGCGCGGCGTCGCCGGAGCGCAGGGCGTTGTCCAGCGCCGCGCCGAGCAGCGGACCGAGCACCCGGGCGGGCCGCTCGACGCCGGACCGGCGGAGCAGGTCGGCCGCCTCGTTCACCAGCGTGACCAGGTGGTTGGCGCCGACCACCAGGGCGGCGTGGTAGAGCGGGCGAGCCTCCTCGGCGACCTCGACCGGCTCGCCGCCCATCTCGAGCACCAGCGCGCCGGCCACCGGCCGCAGCGGCTCCGGCGCGGTGACGCCGAAGGTGGTGCCGGCCAGCCGGTCGACGTCCTCGGGCACCCCGGTGAACGTCATCGCCGGATGCAGGGCGAGCGGCAACACCCCGACCCGGGCGGCGGGAGCGAGCACCGCGACCCCGTGGGCACCGGACGTGTGCGCGACCAGTTGGCCGGCTCGCCAGGCGCCGGTCTCGGCCAGCCCGGCCACCAGCGGGCCGAGCTCGTCGTCCGGGACGGCCAGCAGCACCAGATCGGCGCGGGCGACGACCTCGTCGGCGGGCAGCAGCGGCACGCCGGGCAGCAGCCGGTGGGCGCGGCGGACCGACTCGACGGAGACCGCGGTGGCGGCGACGACGCGGTGACCGGCCCGGACGAGCGAGGCGCCGAGGACGGCACCGACCCTCCCGGTCCCGATCACGCCGACGGTGAGACGGGTGGCGGCGCTCGGCTGTGCGCTCATGGCGGCGATCCAGTCCTCGAGAACGGGTACCGGTCGACGTCGAGCCTACGTCCGCCCGCCTGCCCGGATGATGTGCCGACGCTCACACCGTCGATCAGCTCGGCAGCTCGTAGTGGGTCCAGCGTCTGCCGCCGACCTGGACCAGACGCCCGGACGTGACCAGTCGCCGCAGCACGCTCAGCGCAGACAAGCGGTCGAGTCCGGTGAGTTCTCGAACCGTCTCGTTGGTGACGGGACGGTCGGCGGCGCTGGAAAGGATCAGCTCGTCGAGTTGGGCGGGCGTCATCCTGAATGCGGCCGGTGGGGCAATCGACTCGGACAGCACATAGCCTGCGCCGCGTCGCTCCCCGTGTTGCTCAAGGAGTCGGCTATCACGCAGGCGCTGCAGGGCGTGCCGTGCTGTGAGAGTGTCCGCCCCGAGGATCTCCCGAGCCCGACCGTTCGTGAGCCGCTCGCCCCTAGCCGCGTAGATGAGCAACAGCCGATCGGTGATGCGAAGCTGTCCGCGGCGCTCCAGGTCCGCGATCCAGCCACGCTCGCGCGGGGTGATCGGACCCCGCAACGGCAGCTCCACCCTGACTGAGTTCGCTGCCTCGGAGAAACGAGGAGGATCGAGCAGCTCTTGCTGCATCGTGTCCTCCATGACATCCACTCCCCGACCCGCATCTTCGGTCAGGCCGAATCGCCGCAGGATGTCGATCACGATCGGATTCCGTGCGGCTTGCGCCTGGCGGAGCGTCTCGACCGTCACGGGCTCCGGCAGCCGGCCTGGGGAGGTCACCACAACCTTGTCCGGCCTGAGCTCTACCACGATCGCCGTGCGGTCGAGTTCGTACGACCGGTGCGCTACTGCGTTGGCGAGCGCCTCCCGAACTACCACTTCGGGCAGCTTGGCGAGCTCATACCGGTAGAGACCGGCAACCACCAGATCGCTGCCCAGCTCCTCGATGATGAACTGGGTAACCCACCGCACCTGCCGTTGCAGAGGTCCTCTGCCGCTCACCCGCCTGTCGTAGTCGGGGCCGTCGTCCGGATAGCGACGAACGTCCACCACCGCCTTGCCCAGTCCGAGCGACTGGGCTGGATCAGTGAGGAAGAGGACTCCGGCGATCGTCAGAATGCCGGAGCCGGTCACCAGGCCGCGCTCTCGAAGGCGTTCGACGGTCCTGGGATCATCGGCCGCCCACCCATAGATTCCGCATAGCTCTTCGAGGAGGTCCGGGTCGGCGCCGGACAACGGAACCCCACTCTCGCTGCGCTCGAAGCGGCGCAGCGCCCGATGGGACATGAAATCCCACGCTTCGTGCCCGATCAGGGCCACGTTGTGGCCGCCCCGACGAACCAGGAGCCGTCCGTCACTTGTCTGGGCAAAGCCGTCTTCTCGCCGGTGTACCGAGACGGCGACGATAGGGTGGTCACCGACAGCGATCTCTCGTATCCGGTAACGGCCCACGCCGTGAGCAACCCGTGCCGCTTCATGGATGCGGTCCTCCGTGGCTTGGTCCAAACGGCGCCCCACGACCTCGCGCTCGTTGGTTACCCCGACGAAGACCGTGCCGCCGGAAGCATTGCTGAAGGCGACGAGTGCCTCCTGGAGCGGAGACAGGCCCACCCCGGTCTTCAGCTCGATCTGGTCGCTCTCCCGAGCTGCCAGGCTGGCGAAGTCCTCGACCGAGTAGGTGTCGGTTACCAAGATCACTGCGGGAGTATGACAGGTCTATGGACCATTTGCGTGTGCGACACGGGCGGATGTGCAAAAACTTCATAGACCCCTCGCTGTCCATCCTAGAGTGGCTGGGGTGAGCGGGATGCGGCCGTGGCGGGAGGCGTGGACCGCCGCGTTGTACGGCCCGGGCGGGTTCTACGCCCGGGGCGAGGCACCGGCCGCCCACTTCCGCACCTCGGTGCACGCGTCCCGGCTGTACGCGGCGGCGATCGGCGAGCTGCTCCGGCGGGTCGACCGCGTCCTCGGCTCGCCCGACCCGCTGGACCTGGTGGATGTCGGCGCGGGCCGTGGCGAGTTGCTCGCCGGCGTGCTCGCGGCCGCCGAGCCGGGCCTCCGCAACCGGATCCGCCCGGTCGCCGTCGAGGCCGGTCCGCTGGAACTGCCCGGCGTCCGGGTGCTGTGCGACGTCGCCGACCTGCCCGGGGTGACCGGCCTGCTGCTGGCCAACGAGTGGCTGGACGACGTGCCGCTGGACGTGGTCGAGCTGACCGCCGACGGCCCGCGCACCGTGCTGGTCTCGCCGGCCGGGGCCGAGGCACTCGGTGGGCCGCCGGCCGCGGCCGACGCGGCGTGGCTGGCACGCTGGTGGCCGCACGGCGCGGTCGGCGACCGGGCCGAGGTTGGCCGGACCCGGGACGAGGCCTGGACGAGGGCGCTCGGGCGGCTGGACCGCGGTGTCGCGGTCGCCGTCGACTATGCGCACGAGGCCGGCGCACGACCGCGGGCGGGCACGCTGACCGGCTACCGGGGCGGGCGCCAGGTCAGGCCCGTCCCGGACGGCTCCTGCGACCTGACCGCACACGTGGCGCTTGACGCGGCCGCCGCGGCGGGGCGGGCCGCAGGCGCCGCCGGGACGTGGTTGGGCACCCAGCGGGCCGCACTGTCCGCGCTCCCGATCGACGCCCGGCGGCCGCCGCTCGACCTGGCCCGCACCGACCCCGCGGCGTACCTGCGCGCCCTACGGCGGGCCGGCGAGGCCGGCGAGCTGACCGACCCCGCGGGTCTCGGCGGTTTCGGGTGGCTGGTGCAGGCCGTGCACGCGTCGCTGCCGCTCGAGCCGGACCGGCGGTGAGGCGGGCCGGGGGGGACCCGGGCGGCGGGCACGATGCGCTAGGTTCCTCGGCGTGCGCGAGCTCCAGCAATTCGTCGCGGAGACCGGTGACCGGCTCGGCCTGCACGCCCCGCCGGCGACCGTGCTGCTGGACGTCCAGGCCCGCCTCGGCGTGCTGGCGGAGGAGGTGGTCCGCGCCACCGACAACGGGCGGCGCCCGTTCCGCGCCACCCGCGACTGGGAGGGTCTGCTCGGCGACCTTGCGTTCGCGCTGGTGACCCTCGCGGACCAGACCGGCGTGGACACCGACCGGGCGATCCGGATCGCCGCCGACCGAGTCT
>DASPYH010000180.1:0-3966 GCA_035636875.1 Mycobacteriales bacterium
GGTCGTCGCGATGCCGCCCCCGTCGTAGCGCTCCCCGGCGAGCCGGGCGGCGAACTCCTCCCGCCGGGAGCCGGCCCACAGCGCGTGCGTGTGCGGGTCGACGAAGCCTGGCACCACGCAGGCGCCGGCAGCGTCGAGCTCCGGGGCGTCGGTGAGCGCCCGCGGCACCTTCTCGTCCGGGCCGACCCAGGCGACGACCCCGCCCCGGACGCCGACGGCCGCGGGGCCGTCCAGCGGCGGGCCGGCGTTCGTGACGACCCGGCCCGCACGCCGGACCAGCAGGTCCCCGGCGGGCGGCACGCTCAGGCCTGCCAGGCCGGGGCGTGCGTGCCGGGTTCGAGCGGGATGCGGATGCCGACGCTGCGGGCGGTGTCCAGGGCGATCTCGTAGCCGGCGTCCGCGTGCCGCAGCACGCCGCTGCCGGGATCGTTGGTGAGCACCCGCTCGACCCGGGCGCGGGAGTCGGCGGTGCCCTCGGCGACCACGACGAGACCGGCGTGGATCGACTTGCCGATCCCCACTCCGCCGCCGTGGTGCACCGAGACCCAGGACGCGCCGGACGCCGTGCTCAGCAGCGCGTTGAGCACGGGCCAGTCGGCGATCGCGTCGGAGCCGTCCCGCATCCCCTCCGTCTCCCGCTCCGGCGAGGCCACCGAACCGGAGTCGAGGTGGTCCCGGCCGATCGCCACCGGCGCGGTGAGCGCCCCGCGGGCGACGAGGTCGTCGAACGCGACACCGGCGACGTGCCGCTCGCCGTACCCCAGCCAGCAGATGCGCGCCGGCAGCCCCTGTCCGCGCACGTTCTGCTGGGCGAACCGGATCCACCGCCGCAGCCCGTCGTCGTCCGGGAACCCGGCGAGGACGGCATCGTCGGTGGCGGCGAGATCGGCCGGGTCGCCGGACAGGCAGGCCCACCGGAACGGGCCGGAACCGCGGGCGAACAGCGGTCGCACGTACGCCAGCACGAAGCCGGGGTAGTCGAACGCGTCGGCGACCCCGGCGTCGCGGGCCTGCCCGCGCAGCCCGTTGCCGTAGTCGAAGACGACGCAGCCGCCGCGCTGGAAGGCCAGCATCGCCTCGCAGTGCGCCGCCATCGACGCTCGCGCGCGCTCGACGTACTCGGCCGGCTTCGCCTTGCGCAGCTCGACCGCCTCGGCGACGGTGACGCCGGCCGGCACGTACCCGTTCAGCGCGTCGTGCGCGGACGTCTGGTCGGTCACCACGTCCGGGAACCAGCCGCGGCGGACCAGGTCCGGGTGCACCTCCGCCGCGTTGCCGATCACCCCGACGGACAGCGCGCGCCGCTCGCGCCGGGCCGCGTCGATCCGGGCGATCCCGTCGTCCAGCGAGTCGGCGACCTCGTGCAGGTAGCCGCCGTCGAGCCGGCGCCGCGCCCGTGCCTCGTCGACCTCGACGCAGAGGACCGCGCCGCCGTTGCCGGTCACCGCGAGCGGCTGCGCGCCACCCATCCCGCCGAGCCCGGCGGTCAGCGTGGCGGTGCCGGCGAGGGTGCCCGCGAAGTGCTGCTTCGCGACCTCGGCGAAGGTCGCGTACGTCCCCTGCAGGATGCCCTGCGTGCCGATGTAGATCCAGGACCCGGCGGTCATCTGCCCGTACATGGTCAGGCCGGCGTCCTCGAGCTCGCGGAAGTGCTCGGGGGTGGCCCACTTCGGCACCAGCAGCGAGTTCGCGATCAGGACGCGCGGGGCCTGCTCGGTGGTCCGCACCACCCCGACCGGCTTGCCGGACTGGACCAGCAGCGTGTCGTCCGGCGCCATCGTCCGCAGCGTCTCGGTGATCGCGTCGAAGCTGCGCCAGTCCCGGGCCGCCTTGCCGGAGCCGCCGTAGACGACCAGGTCGTCCGGCCGCTCGGCGACCTCTGGGTCGAGGTTGTTGTGCAGCATCCGCAGCGCACCCTCCGCGCCCCAGGAACGCGCCGAGCGTTCCGGACCGCGCGGCGCCCGCACCACTCGCTCTGCATGCATGCGCCGACCGTATCCCCGCCTCGCGCCGAGCGTGGCCCGCCGATACCCCACTTGGCGACGCTCGTCGGCTCGCCGGCCCTGCCCCGCCGGCCGCGGGCCACCATCGCAGGCAGCGCTCACAACTCCCGGGCCGCCACCCTCGCCCGCCTCGCCGCTGGGCACCGCCGGTCGCGCGCCACTCTCCGGCCCCGCCGGCCACCGTGCCGCCGGCGGCCGGGCGGCGTGCGGCAGACTTCGAGGGTGATCCGGTCCGGACGCCGGGCGCCGGCTCGGCGGGCCGGCGTGCTGACAGTGCTGACAGTGCTGGTCGTCGGGTCCTGCACCCCCGGCGCCTCGACCTCGCCACCGTCCGCGGGGTCGGCGGCGCCACCGACCGCGACGCCACTGACCGCGACGCCGAGGCCGGCGCCCCCGTTCCCGGCCGCCGCAGAGCGTGACCTCCCGGGCGACCCGGACTGGTCGACGGTCACCCTGGGCGGGCACCAGGTCGAGGGCTTCACCGACACCGACAGCGCGGTGCCGGGCCAGCCGGTCCGGCTCTACGTGTCCACCGTCGCCCGCTCGTACCGGGTCCGCGCCTACCGGATGGGCTGGTACGGCGGGGCCCGCGCGCGGCTGGTGTGGGAGTCCGGCCCGCAGGCCGGCCGGCGCCAGGCCGGCGCGCGGGTGACCGGCAGGACCCACACCCCGAGCGCTGCCTGGCAACCGTCGCTCAGCCTCGACACCCGCGACTGGCCGCCGGGTGACTACCTGCTCCGGCTGGACACCGACCGGGGCACGCTGCGCAGCTTCGTTCCGCTGACGCTGCGCACCGCGACCGCCCGGGGAGCGGTCGTGCTCGTGAACGCCGACACCACCTGGCAGGCGTACAACGCCTGGGGCGGCTACAGCCTCTACCGCGGGCCGGACGGCGACCGGGCGACCCGGGCGCGGGCGGTCAGCTTCGACCGGCCCTACGACAAGGGCGGCGGCGCGGCCGACTTCATCGGGGCCGAGTTGCCGCTGCTCGCGCTCGCCGAGCGGTTGGGCCTGCGGCTGGCGTACGCCACCGACGTCGACCTGCACCGCGACCCGTCGCTGCTGGACGGGGCAGCCGCGGTGGTCTCGCTCGGGCACGACGAGTACTGGTCGCCGGCGATGCGGACCGCGGTGACCCGCGCCCGGGACCGCGGTGCGAACGTCGCCTTCCTCGGCGCGAACGCGGTCTACCGCAAGATCCGCTTCGGCCCGACCGGGCTCGGGGCCTACCGCCTGGAGATCAACTTCAAGGACGCCTCGGACCCGATCGGGCGGACCGATCCCAGCCAGGTCACCACGCAGTGGCGGGAGCCGCCGTCGGACGACAACGGCAGCAAGCTGACCGGGACGGACTACGGCTGCAGCCCGGTCCGGGCCGACATGGTGGTGGTGGACCCGGGCAGTTGGCTGCTGTCCGGGCTCGGGCTGACGGCCGGCTCCCGGCTGCGCGGGGTCGTCGGCTCGGAGTTCGACCGGGTCTTCCTCGGCGCGCCGACGCCGCGGCCGATCCAGGTGCTGACCCACTCCCCGGTGGTCTGTGACGGGCGGCGGGACGTGGCGGAGTCGGCGTACTACACCACCGCGTCCGGCGCGGGCGTCTTCGACTCGGGTACCAGCGACTGGGTGGCCCACCTCGACGGCCGCGACCCGCAGGTGCGGCGGGTGGTCACCGCGGTGACGACCCGGCTGCTGGTCGCCTTCGCTGCCGGGCCGGCCGGCCGGGCCCATCCGGCGCGGGACACCGCCGGCAGGTACGCCAGCGGCTAGGCGAGCGGGCCGGGAGCCGGAGCTGAGTGGATCACCCGGGCTCAGCCGTACGGCAAGGCCGGCGCCCCGGTGCGGCGGGCGCGACCGCTCGGCCGGTAACCAGCCCTGCCGACGCGGCTGGAGGGTGGCGGCTAGGCGAGCGGGCCGACGACCTGCTCGGCTGCGGCGACCAGCCGCGGGAGCAGCGCGCGTACCG
>DASPYH010000181.1:0-2153 GCA_035636875.1 Mycobacteriales bacterium
TCACCACGTACTCGCCGAGCCGCTCCGGCCGCGGCGAGAACACCCGGCCGCCGTTGCGGCGCGCCAGCTCGTCGACGAAGCGGACCAGCGCCGGCTCCTGGTCCAGCATGAAGACGTTGATCGTCGCTCCACGGCGGGTGCACCGCTCCACCTCGGCGAGGGTCAGCGCCAGCGTCTCGGGCAGCGGCGGCCAGGCGAACTCGGCCCGCCCGTCGCGGGCCAGGTGCGCGGTCGGCTCGCCGTCAGTGACCACCAGGATCACCGGTTCGCTCTGCCGGTGCCGGTCCAGGTGCCGGCGCGCCAGCATCAGCCCGTGCTGCAGGTTGGTGCCCTGCACCATGTCCCAGGACAGCCCGGCGAGCTCGACCTGGCTGATCGTGCGCGCGTAGTTGGAGAAGCCGATGATCTCGATGGCGTCCTGCGGGAAGCGCGTGGTGACCAGCGAGTGCAGCGCCAGCGCGGTCGACTTCGCCGCGCCCCAGGTGCCGCGCAGCGCCATCGAGTACGACAGGTCGACCAGCAGCGCGACCGCCGCCGAGGTGCGACGCTCGGTCTCGACCACCTCGAAGTCCTCGACGGCCAGCCTGACCCGACCGCGGGTCGGCCTGGACCGCGGCACGGGCCCTCGGGTGGCGGACCGGATGATGGCATTGCGGACGGTACGCACCACCTCGAGCGGCTGCTCGTCGCCGTACTCCCACGCCCGGGAGGCGCCGGTCGGCTCCCCGGCGGCGCCGGCGTCGCGCACCTCGTGGCTGCCGCGTCCGGGCGACTCCAGCACCGCGAACACCCGGCGCAGCGCGGTCGCGCCGAGCCGGCGCACCGCCCGGGGGGTGAGCTCCAGCGCCCCGCCGGACCGGTTCAGGTAGCCCTGCCGCTGCAGCTCGCGCTCCACCCGGCGCAGCGCCTCGAGGTCGTCGACCGCCTGCCGGCCCAGCGCCCGTTCGACCAGCTCCGGGTCGACGTCGTCGAGGGTGGCGCCCGGGTAGTCCTGGTCGAGCATCGAGTCCAGCTCGTCGAGGTCGGCAACCTCCTGCAGGGCACCGGTGGCGTCGCCGAGGCCGAGCGGGCGGTCGCCCTCCATCCGCTCCCGGCCACCCCAGCGCAGGTCCGGCCGGGCCGCCCGCAGCTGCTGCTGCAGCCGGTCGAGCTCGGCGGCCAGCCCGGCGTCGCCCAGCGCCCCGGCCATCAGGTCGCTCAGCTCTTGCCGCTGCGCGTCGGACAGGCTGTCCAGCAGCCGCTGCTGGGCGGCAGCCCGGCGGGCGAGCGCGTCCACCAGCTCGGCGAGGTTCTCCGGCCGTTCCGGGAAGAAGTCCCCGTACTGCTCCATGAACCGGTCGAACTGCTCCTGGGTGTGCTCGCCGCGGGCGTCCGCCTCGAGCATGTCGTTCAGCGCGGCGACCATCTCCCGCACCCGGGCGATGTCCTCCGGCGTGGCGCCGCGCAGCGCGTCCCGCATCCCGCGGAACTGGCTGTCCAGCACCTCCCGGCGCAGCAGGTCCTTGATCTCCTGGTACGCCCGGCGTGCCTCGTCGCTGCGCCAGCGGTAGTCGGACAGCTCCCGGACGGCCCGGGCCGGGTCGGTGGGCAGCGCGTCCAGCTCGGCCTCGGCGAGTCGGGCGGCGTCGGACGGGTCCGGGAAGAGCTCCCGGCGCTCGGCCGCCAGCGCCCGGTCCAGCAGCTGTTTGACCTGCTCGAGGGTGCCGTCGAGCCGTCCTCGGCGGCGCGCCGTCCTGGCCCGCTGCCGCACCTTGCGGCGCAGGTCGTCCAGCCCGCGCAGCCCGTTCGCGCCCTGCTGCAGCAGCCGCCGCAGCGCCTCGGACGGGCTCGACCCGTTCAGCACGTCGTCGCCGATCTCGTCCAGCGCCCGGCGCACGTCGAACGGCGGCTCAAGCGGGTCGGGGCCGCCGTGCCAGGCCCCGTACCGGTACCCCCTGAACCGGCTCACCGACCGGCTCCGTTCCCGACCGCCGCCCGTGAGTGACGACTTCCGCCCGCGAGTGGGGACCTGTAGCTCCTCACTCGAGGCGCGAAGTCCTCACTCGGCGAGGGAGGTGCCCACTCGCGGGTCGCCGCGGGCACGTTCAGCCGCCGTAGACGGTGCGGCCGCCGCCCAGGTCGTCCTTCGCCAGCCGCCGCAGCAGGTGCAGCCC
>DASPYH010000182.1:0-7746 GCA_035636875.1 Mycobacteriales bacterium
CAGCGCCGATCGGGATAGCGCCGGCCGCGCCGGGGCCGACCGGGGCCGCACCGACCCGGACAGCGGCGACCGGGACAGCGGCGACCGGGACGAGGCCGGCGCGCCGGCCGGGCAAGGGTCCGGGCAGGACGACGCGAAGACCTCGGGCGGGCGCGCGCAGGACGCCGGCGACTCCGCTGAGCCCGCGGAGAGGTCCGACGTGGGCCGCCGGTAGGCGGCCGCCGCCGCACCCCGCCGTACGCTGGTCCGATGAGCGGCCCCGTGCCGGCCCAGCCACCACGGGCCGAGATCCACCACCAGCACCGGGACGTGACCGGCGGTTGGCTGCGGCCGGCCGTGTTCGGCGTGATGGACGGCCTGGTCTCCAACTTCGCGCTCATCGCCGGCGTCGCCGGCGGCGGGGCCCGGCCCAACACCGTCGCGCTCGCCGGCTTCGCCGGCCTCGTCGCCGGCGCCTTCTCGATGGCGACCGGGGAGTACACCTCGGTCGCGTCGCAGACCGAGCTCACCCACGCCGAGATCGCCGTCGAACAGGCCGAGATCCGCAAGCGCCCCGCGGCCGAGCAGGCCGAGCTGGCCGAGCTGTACGAGGCGCGCGGCGTCGAGCCGGGCCTCGCCCGGCGGGTCGCCGAGCAGCTGTCCCGCGACCCGGAGCAGGCCTGGCGGATCCACGCCCGCGAGGAGCTCGGCGTCGACCCCGACGACCTGCCGTCGCCGTGGACGGCGGCCACCTCCTCGTTCGCCTCGTTCACGGTCGGCGCGCTGCTGCCCCTGCTGCCATACCTTCTGGGCGCCACCTCGCTGGTCGCCGCTGCCGTCCTGGCCGGCTTGGGGCTGTTCACCGCCGGTGCGGCGACCTCGCGCTTCACCAGCCGCGGCTGGCTCTACGCCGGCTGTCGTCAGCTGCTGCTGGGCGCGGCCGCGGCGGCGGTCACGTTCGGCGTCGGCGCCGCGGTCGGCACCGGACTGAGCTGAGGCGGCGCCCTACCGGATCTCGCCCCACTTCCGGTTGTCAGAGGGCCGTCCTAGGGTGACGACAGTCACCGGCGAGAGGACCGGGGCCTGATCGAAGTCGGATCGGGGGAGTCCATGAGGATCGAAGTCACCGTCGACGGGGTCCGCTACAGCGACGAGGTCGAGCCGCGGCTCCTCCTCGTCCACTATCTCCGAGACCGTCTCGGCAAGGTGGGCACGCCGATCGGGTGCGACACGTCCAACTGCGGCGCCTGCACCGTGCTCATCGACGGGGCCAGCGCGAAGAGCTGCAGCGTGCTGGCCGTGCAGGCCGACGGCGTCGAGGTCACCACCATCGAGGGGCTGGCCACCGACGGCGAGCTGCACCCGGTGCAGAGGGCGTTCCGCGAGCAGCACGCGCTGCAGTGCGGTTACTGCACCCCAGGGATGATCATGGCGTCGGTCGACCTGCTGAACGCCAACCCCTCGCCCACCGACGAGGAGATCCGGCACGGGTTGGAGGGCAACCTCTGCCGGTGTACGGGCTACCAGAACATCGTCCGGGCGGTCCGCTCCGTCGCCGACGGCGATCCAGTGGCCGCCGAGACCGCTGCGGGCGCGGCCGGCACGGCGGAGGTGACCGCATGAGCGAGGAAGTCGACGCCGGCCTCGTCGCCGAGCAGATCCGGGAGCATCCCGAGCAGATCGACCAGCCCGACCCGACCAAGCATGTCGGCAAGCCGCTGCGGCGCAAGGAGGACGCGCGGCTGATCACCGGCCGGACCCGGTGGACCGACAACATCAACCTCCCCGGCCTGCTGCACCTGGCGATGGTGCGCAGCCCGATGGCGCACGCCCGGATCACCCGGGTCGACGTCTCGCCGGCGCTGGAGCGCCCGGGCGTGCTCGCCGCCTTCTCCGGCGCGGACCTGGCCGACCAGCTCGGCGTGCTGCCCTGTGCGTGGCCGGTGACGGCGGACATGGTGCACCCCGACCACCACCCGCTGGCGGTGGACGAGGTCAGGCACGTCGGCGAGGCCGTCGCGGTGATCGTCGCCCGCGACCGTTACGCGGCGGCCGACGCGATCGAGTCGGTCGAGGTCGACTACGAGCCGCTGCCGGCGGTGGTCGACATGGAGGCGGCGCTCTCCGACGAGGTGCTGGTGCACTCGGACAAGGGCACCAACAAGGCGTTCCTGTGGCCCTTCGACGGTGGCGACTACGACGCGGCCAAGGCGCGGGCTGACGTGGTCGTCAAGCGGCGCTACGTCCAGCAGCGGCTGATCCCGAACGCTATGGAGCCCCGCGCGGTCGTGGTCGAGCCGCTGACCGAGGGCGACGAGTACACGGTCTACTCCGCGACCCAGATCCCGCACATCCTGCGGCTGATGCTGGCGCTGACCACGGGGATGCCCGAGCACAAGCTGCGGGTGATCGCCCCGGACGTCGGCGGCGGCTTCGGCTCCAAGCTGAACGTGTACGCCGAGGAGGTCATCGCGCTGGTGCTGGCCCGCAAGCTGGGCCGGCCGGTGAAGTGGACCGAGTCGCGCAGCGAGGGCTACCAGGCCACCATCCACGGCCGCGACCAGATCCAGGACATCGAGATCGCCGCCACCCGGGACGGCGCCATCCTCGGCCTGTCGGTCGACCTGAAAGCCGACATGGGCGCGTACCTGCAGCTGGTCACGCCGGGTATCCCGATCCTCGGCGCGTTCATGTACAACGCGATCTACAAGATGGACGCCTACCGCTTCCGCTGCACCGGCGTCTTCACCACCAAGACGCCGACGGACGCGTACCGCGGCGCGGGCCGGCCGGAGGCCACATACGCCATCGAGCGGATCGTGACCGAGCTCGCGCACGAGCTCGGCATGGACCCAGTGGAGCTGCGCCGGAAGAACTGGATCCGGCACGAGGAGTTCCCGTACACCACGGTCGCCGGGCTGACCTACGACAGCGGCAACTACGAGGCGGCGACGGCCCGGGCGACGGAGCTGTTCGGATACGACCAGCTGCGCCGCGAGCAGGCGGAGCGGCGCGAGCGGCAGGACCCGGTGCAGCTCGGCATCGGCATCTCGACCTACACGGAGATGTGCGGGTTGGCCCCGTCTCGGGTGCTCGGCTCCCTGTCGTACGGGGCCGGCGGCTGGGAGGCGGCGAGCATCCGGATGCTGCCGACCGGCAAGGTCGAGGTGGTGACCGGCACCACGCCGCACGGGCAGGGGCACGTCACCGCGTGGAGCCAGATCGCCGGGGACGCGCTCGGCGTGCCGTTCGAGGACGTGAGCGTCATCTGCGGCGACACCCAGTCCTCGCCGCAGGGCATGGACACGTACGGTTCCCGCTCGCTCGTCGTCGGCGGCGTCGCGGTGCACCTGGCCGCGCAGCGGGTGGTGGAGAAGGCGCGCAAGGTCGCCGCACATCTGCTCGAGGCGGCCGAGGGCGACATGGAGTTCGACGGCGGCACCTTCTCCGTCAGGGGCTCGCCGGACGCGAAGACCACCATCCAGGAGGTCGCGCTCGCGACCTTCGCCGCGCACAACCTGCCCGAGGGCATGGAGCCGACGATCAACGCCGAGGCCGTGCTGGACCCGGAGAACTTCTCCTACCCGCACGGCACGCACCTGTGCGCCGTCGAGGTCGACACCGAGACCGGGCGGACGAGGATCCGCTCCTACGTGGCGGTCGACGACGTTGGCAACGTGGTCAACCCGCTCATCGTCGAGGGCCAGGTGCACGGTGGGGTCGCCCAGGGCATCGCGCAGGCGCTCTACGAGGAGGCCGTGTACGACCCGGACGGCAACCTGGTGACCGGCACCATGGTCGACTACCTGGTGCCGGCCGCGCCGGACCTGCCGGACTTCACCACCGACCGCACCGAGACCCCGTCGACGTCCAACCCGCTCGGGGTCAAGGGCGTCGGCGAGGCGGGCACCATCGCGTCCACGCCGGCCGTGGTCGGCGCCGTGGTGGACGCGATCCGCCACTTCGGGGTGACCGACGTACGGATGCCGTGCACCCCCGAGCGGGTGTGGCGGGCGATCCACGAGCACGACTCGGACGGCGGCGAGCGCGGGGCGCAGGGCACCATCGCGTACGGCGGCCAGCAGACGGCGACCACGGCGGGAGGTGCCGAGTGATTCCCCCGGAGTTCGACTACCTGCGGCCATACTCGGTCGACGAGGCGGTGACCGAGCTGGGCCGGGCCGGCGAGGACGCCAAGGTGCTGGCCGGAGGGCAGAGCCTGCTGCCGCTGCTGCGGCTGCGGCTGGCGTACCCGACGGCCCTGATCGACCTCGGCGGGGTCGGCGAGCTGCGCGGGATCCGGCGCGAGGGCGACCAGCTGGTCATCGGCGCGATGAGCACGCACCACGAGGTGCTCCACGACCCGCTGGTCTTCGCGCACTGCCCGGTGCTGGCGCAGGCCACGGCGACCGTCGCCGACCCCGCGGTGCGCCACCGCGGCACCATCGGCGGTGCGCTCTCGCACGCGGACCCGGCCGGTGACCTTCCGGCGGTGGCGCTCGCGCTGGACGCCGAGTTCGTCATCGCCGGCCCGGACGGCGGCAGGCGCACGGTGCCGGCAGCGGAGTTCTTCTCCGACTACCTGGAGACCGCGATCGGGACGGGCGAGGTGCTCGTCCAGCTCCGGGTGCCGGTGCTCGGCCCGGACTGGGGCAGCGCGTACGAGAAGTTCAGCCGGGTGGCCCAGGCCTGGGCGGTCGTCGGCGTTGCGGCCCTGGTACGCCGCGAGGGGGACGCCATCGCCGAGGCGCGGGTCGGCCTGACCAACATGGGGCCGACCCCGCTGCGGGCGAGCGCGACCGAGCAGGCGCTGGCCGGGGTGTCCGCGGGCAACGGCGGGATCGCCCAGGCGGCCGAGCGGGCCGCCGACGACACGGACCCGCCGGGCGACCTGTCCGGCCAGCCGGACTACCGCCGCCACCTGGCGCGGGTGCTCACCCGGCGGGCGGTGACGCGGGCGGCGACCAGCACGGTCACGACCTGACGCGGCTCCGGACGGCGCCGCATCCGTCCGGGGCCGTGGCTGACCCGGGCGGCGACCACCGCGGTCGCGACCTGACGCTGCTCCGGACGGCGCCGCATCCGTCCGGGGCCGTGGCTGACCCGGGCGGCGACCACCACGGTCGCGACCTGACGCGGCTCCAGGCGGCGCCGCATGCGTCCGAGGCCCGCCGCCCGCGAACTCGCCACGGCGGGACGGCGAGCCCGGTCGTCGTGACGGTCGTGGCGCCGGTCGGCGCCCGGATCGGCGGCCCCCAGCGTTGGCGGCACGGCGGATCCCGGTCGTGCTGCAAGGCGGGGTGCCCGCCTCCAGGCCGCGGGGACGTTCGACCGACCGGCTGTGCGGCGGTGCACACTCGATGCGGGGCCGTTCCGCCGCCCGCCGCGGGTAGGCGAGGCCGGCCCGGGTCGTGAACGGAGGGCGATGGACGGCCAGCGCGGCCTGCTCCCGGCCGGGGTCGACACCCCGGCCGACCTCGTCACGAGGCTGGCCGAGGTCGGCTACCTCGCCGACGAGGGCCTGGCCACCGCCGTCTACCTGGGGCTGCGGCTGCACCGCCCGCTGTTCTGCGAGGGCGAGGCCGGGGTCGGCAAGACCGAGCTCGCCAAGGCGCTGGCGGCGCTGCTCGCGGCGCCGCTGATCCGGCTGCAGTGCTACGAGGGCATCGACGCCTCGCAGGCCCTCTACGACTGGGACTTCCCGCGCCAGATCCTGCACCTGCGCGCGGCGGAGGCTGCCGGGGTGGCAGACGTCGCGGCCCTGGAGGCCGAGCTCTACGGCCGGCGCTTCCTCATCGCCCGCCCCCTGCTGGCCGCGCTGGAGACCAGCCCGAGCGTGCTGCTGGTGGACGAGGTGGACCGGGCCGACGACGAGTTCGAGGCGTTCCTGCTGGAGGTGCTCAGCGACTTCTCGGTCACCGTGCCCGAGCTCGGGACGCTGGCCGCCGTGACCCCACCGGTCGTGGTGGTCACCTCCAACCGCACCCGGGACGTGCACGACGCGCTCAAGCGGCGCTGCTACTACCACTGGCTGGACCACCCGGACTACGAGCGCGAGGTGGAGATCGTCCGGCTGCGCGTCCCGGGCGCGTCGCGCCGGCTGGCCGAGCAGGTCACCGCGGCGGTGCACGAGCTGCGCCGTGCAGACCTGCTCAAGCCGCCGGGGGTCGCGGAGACGGTGGACTGGGCCGAGGCGCTGGCCGCACTCGGCGCGGGTGGGCTCGACCCCGGGATCGCGGCGGCGACCCTCGGCGCCGTGGTCAAGTACCGGGAGGACGTGGACCGGGTGCGCGCCCTCGACGTCGGCGCGCTGGTGGCCCGCGCGGTGGCGGGCGCATGAGCGCGCGAGCCGACCCGCCGGGTGAGGTCGACGCGGTGCGCCTGGTGGTGGCGCTGGGCCGGGCGCTGCAGTCGGCCGGGATCGCCGCCGGGCCGGACCGCGTGGCCGAAGCCGTCCGCGCCGTCGCGGCGCTCGACCCGCTCGACCGGGACGACGTCTACTGGGCCGGCCGGCTCACGCTCTGCTCGGGCCGGGACGACCTGGACCGCTACGACGCCGTCTTCGCCGCCCTGTTCGCCGGCGACGTTCCGAGGCTGCGGCCCCGGTCGCGCGACCTGGTCCGGGGCATGCCGGTCGCGCTGGCCGGCACCGAGGACGCCGACGGCGGGGCCGGCGGTGACGGCGAGGAGCGGGCGATCCTGCGCGCCGCCGCCAGCACCGTCGAGACGCTGCGGCACAAGGACGTGACCACGCTGTCGCCGGGGGAGCAGGCCGCGCTGCGGCGGGCGCTGGCGGCGCTCAGCCTGCCCGGCGAGCCGCGCCCGTTCCGGCGCTGGCAGCCCACGCCCCATGCCGGCGACGTCGACCCCCGCCGCACGGTCCGCGCCCTGCTGCGCTCCGGTGGCGAGCCGGTCCGGCTGCGCCACCGCCGCCACGGCGTGCGCCCGCGCCGGGTGGTCGTGCTCGTCGACGTGAGCGGCTCGATGAGCGGCTACGCGGACGCGCTGCTGCGCTTCGCGCACGCCGCCGCCCGCCGCCGCGGCACCCACACCGAGGTCTTCACGCTCGGCACCCGGCTGACCCGGATCACCCGTGAACTCGGCACACCCGATCCGGACTCCGCGATGGCGGCCGTGTCCGCGGCGGTTCCGGACTGGTCCGGCGGCACCCGGCTCGGCGTGCTGCTGCGGGAGTTCCTGGACCGCTGGGGGCAGCGGGGAGCCGCGCGCGGCGCGGTCGTGGTGCTGCTCTCCGACGGCTGGGAGCGCGACGACCCGGCCCTGCTCGGCGCGCAGATGCGCCGGCTGGCGCTGCTGGCCCACCGGGTGGTCTGGTGCAACCCCCGCAAGGCCAGGCCCGGGTTCGCGCCGCTGGCCGGCGGGCTCGCCGCGGCGCTGCCACACGTGGACGACTTCGTCGACGGGCACAGCCTGGCGGCGCTGCAGCGGCTCGCCGAGGTGGTGGTCGGTGGCCGGGGACCGGTGACCGGGTCACGGGTCCGGACGCGAGAGGCGGTGGCGGTTCATGCGTGACGTGCTCGGCTCGCTGCGGTCCTGGTACGCCGAGGGCCGGCCGATGGCGCTCGCGACGGTGGTGGGCACCAGCAGGAGCGCCCCCCGCGCCCCCGGTGCCGCGATGGCGGTGAACGCCGACGGCGAGGTGGTGGGCAGCGTCTCCGGTGGCTGCGTCGAGGGTGCGGTCTACGACCTCGCCCAAGATGTGCTCGGCGGCGAGGACCCGGTGCTGCAGACGTACGGCTACAGCGA
>DASPYH010000183.1:0-4030 GCA_035636875.1 Mycobacteriales bacterium
TCGGTGGCGGCCAAGCCCCCCACCCGTCACCACTGTCGCAAGTGGACCGATACGGGGGGACAGGCAGTGAATCTACCGTCACAGAATGTAGTCGTACGGGCGGTCGCGGTGATCGCGCTGGCCGTGACGGCGACAGGAGCCGCAGCGGGCAAGGTGGCCGACCGTCCACACCGGACAGGGGCGGCGGCGGAGCCGGTGGGGCTGTCACCCGCCGTCGAGTCCGCCACCGGAGTCGGCTGCGGCTCGACCCGGTCGTGCACGCCGAGCTATGGCGGCGCCCTGATGTTCACCACGCGCAACTCGTGTACTGCCGGGCTGCCGGTCCGCGACCGCCGCAGCGGTCGCTGGTACGTGCTCACCGCCGGGCACTGCGTCGCGGAGGCTGCCGGCCGCACCTGGCGGCAGTCCGGGCTCACGCTGGGTAGGGGCACCCGCTGGGAGTACGGCGCGCTGGGCACCGACGGCCGTGCCAGCGGCAGCGACGTCGGCCTGATCCGGATCACCGCCAACTCCGCCACCTGGCGCGCGCGCTCCCGGGTCATCGTGGTGACCAGGGCAGGCGCCCGACCGCAGCCGATCCGTGCCGTCCGGGCAGCACGGGCCGGGGACCGGGTGTGCGTCACCGGCGGCCGGTCCGGCACCACCCGCTGCGGCACCGTCGTGGCCGCGTCGACCTGGCTGCGTTACGCCTCTCCGGGCCTGGCCGCCCGCACGGTGTCCAACCTGGCACTGGTCAGCGGCATCTGCGTCCTCCCCGGCGACAGCGGCTCACCGGTGTTCGCCGGGTCCGCCGTGCTCGGCATCGCGGTGGCCCGCTCCAACTCGGGCTGCTACATGTGGTACTCCCGCATCGCGGCGCCACTGCGCCACTACGGACTGCAGGTCGTCGCCGGCTGAGGTCGCCGGGCCATCCGCGCCGGCCCGAGCATCTGTGTCGGCTGGTGGGGGCGGCGCGACGGCTGGTCCTGACGAGTGCCGCGGCGGGCACTCGCGTGCTCTTCGGCGCGCGGTTGACGGGGAGCTCGGTTACACTTGATCACCGGCCGTAAATCGCCCGAAAGTGGACGGGTCGAGGTCGGCAGGGGAGAGCGAGGTGCGGGGCGTGGCGGTGCTCCGACCCGACAACACCCAGCAGGTGCGCTTGCTGCGCCTGCTCCGCGACGAGGGCCCGCGCTCGCGCGCCGAACTCGGCGACGCGGTCGAGCTGTCCCGCTCCCGCCTGGCGGTCGAGTTGGAGCGCCTGGAGGGTGTCGGCCTGGTGGAGACGGCCGGGCTGGCCGCGTCCCGGGGCGGCCGGCGTTCGTCGATCGTCCAGATCGCCGGGCACACCCGGTTCCTCGGCATCGACATCGGGGCGACCTCGATCGACGTCGCCGTCACCGACGGTGAGCTGCGGGTGCTGTCGCACGAAGCCGAGCCGTTCGACGTGCGGGAGGGGCCGGAGGTCGTGATCGGGCGGGCGCTCGAGCTGGTGGGCAAGCTGCGCGCCGGCGACGTCGCGCCCGGCTTCGTCGGGGCTGGCGCCGGCGTCCCGGGCCCGGTCAGCTTCGCCGAGGGGGTTCCGGTCTCGCCGCCGATCATGCCGGGGTGGAACCACTTCCCGGTGCGGGAGGCGTTCGCCGCCGAGCTCGGCTGCCCGGTGCTGGTCGACAACGACGTCAACATCATGGCGATGGGGGAGCGGCACGCCGGCATCGCCAAGTCGGTCGACGACTTCCTGTTCGTCAAGATCGGCACCGGCATCGGCTGCGGCATCGTCGTCGGCGGCGAGGTGTACCGTGGCGTCTCGGGCAGTGCGGGCGACATCGGTCACATCCGCGTCGACGACAACGGCCCGACCTGCATGTGCGGCAACACGGGCTGCCTGGAGGCGTTCTTCGGCGGCACCGCGCTCGCCCGCGACGCGCTCGCAGCGGCCCGGTCCGACCGCTCGCCCGAGCTGGCCCGGCTGCTGTCCCGCTCGGGCACCCTGACCGCGGCGGACGTGGCGGCCGCGGCAGCCGCCGGAGATCCGGTGGCTGTCCGCATGGTGCGCGACGGCGGCCGCCGGGTGGGTCAGGTGCTGGCCGGGCTGGTGAGCTTCTTCAACCCCGGCCTCATCGTGATCGGCGGCGGGGTGGCCGGCATCGGCCACGCGCTGCTGGCCGAGATCCGCGGGGTGGTCTACCGTCGGTCGCTGCCGCTGGCCACCGGCAACATGCCGATCGTGCTGTCCGAACTCGGCGGCGACGCTGGCGTCGTCGGGGCGGCCCGGCTGATCAGCGACCACGTGTTCTCCGCGGGATGAGCGCGGGATGAGCGCGGTGCCGCCGCGGGCTGCCTTCGCAACGGCAGCGGAGGGCTGCACGAAGGTGACCGCCGGTCACGGGAGCGGGACCGCCCGGACGGCGCGGAAGTCGACGGTCGAGTTCGGGTCGTGGTTCTGCAGGCCGACGTAGCCGCGGCGGCCGCGCGCCGGGTCGGTGCTCACGAAGCGGGCGACCAGCGTCTGGTTGAGCCAGACGGCGTACTCGGCTCCCACCACCCGGATCCGGTAGTGGTTCCACTCGCCGGCCGGCCTCGACGCCGACGTGATCGGCGGCTGGACACCGTAGATCGCGCCGGTCGTCTGCGGATCTCGGGTCGGGTCGTCGTTGATCTGGATCTCGTAGCCGCGCCGTACCGCGACCCAGGGGTCGTCACCCGGGGCGGGGAACCGGACGAACACCCCGGAGTTGTCCGTGCGGTGCGAGGTACGCCAGTCGAGCTCGAGCTCGACATCGGAGAACGCCCGGCCGGAGAACCACAGCAGGCCCATGCCACCCCTGGTGCGCAGCGCCCCGTCGAGCAGGTCGAAGCCGCCGGGCCCGGCATGCGACCATCCGGCCAGCGACGTGCCGTCGAACAGGACCACCGCAGGTGCCGGCGCCGGAGGGGCGGCAGCGCGTTCGCAGGCCGGCAGGCACAGCGGCGCCACGAGCGCCAGGGCGGCGGCGACGAGGAACCGCGCGCGGTGCCGCCTGCTCGACACGGCTGATCTCGCCACTTTTCCTCGCTGTCGACAAAAGTTGTCGCGGACAGCCCGAATCTCTTGTCACGCTCTTCGATTCTGCCCTAGGTTCGCCGGTACGCACGGGCTTCCCGACGACGTGACAGAGGTGTCGCCAGGTGATGCTGCCGACGTACCGCCGACCCGAGACCGACCCGACCGGTGTGCTCTCGACCGGTGCCATGGGCGGCACCGGCTCGCGCCGCCACGAGGCTTCGCCGGCCTTGCTATGGTTCGTCCCGCGCTGGGGTGTTGTCAAGGGCTCGCCAGGGGGCCGGCGACGCCGACGCAGCGCCGTGAGCCGGCCATGACCGCACCGCGTCGACTTGACCGGTTCAGTCGCCCTCCGGCCAGAGAAACCGCGCCGAAACTCTTGCGTTACCCCGGGTGGGGTCCCTTAGTTTGTTGGACCAACAGACTAACTGCGCCGGGAGGAGGGCTCTCCGTGCCGCCTCCCGTCGTTTCTCCAGCCGAGGGCCCGTTCCCCGCCCTCGCGCCGGCCGACCAGGCGGCGGTCCGCCGCAGCAACCTCTCCCTGGTCCTGGGGTGGCTGCGGGTGGCCGGCCCGGGTTCCCGGACCGAGATCACCGCCGGCACCGGGCTGAACAAGGCGACCGTGTCCTCCCTGGTGGCCGAGCTCACCGACCGCGGGCTGGTTCGGGAGACGGGGGAGCGGCAGTTCGGCTCGGTGGGGCGGCCGGCCCGCGTCCTCGAGCTGGACGGCCACGGCGTCGGCGCGCTGGGCCTGGAGGCGAACGTCGACTACCTGGCCGCGTATGGCACGGACCTCGCCGGCCGGGTGCTGGTCAACCGGCGGGTCAGCGCGGACGTGGTGGGCTCCTCCGCCGACGATGCCCTGGACCGGCTGGTCCAGTTGGCGCGGTCGGCGCTGGCCCAGATGGGCGCGCACGGCGCCCGCGTCGCCGGCGTGGGCACCGCGATTCCCGGGCTGGTCGACGTGACCGCCGGGGCGGTGCTGTTCGCGCCGAACCTCGGGTGGCA
>DASPYH010000184.1:0-2725 GCA_035636875.1 Mycobacteriales bacterium
CAGCGGCCTGCCCGTCGAGGCGAGCGGCGAGCTCGTCGGTGCCGTCGGACGCGCGGCCGAGCACCTCGCGGCCGCGCTCGACGGTGCCGAGCAGCCGGCTCAGCGTCTCCTCCAGCGTGGCCAGCCGCCGGTCCGCGTACGCGTCGGCGTCCGCACGCAGCCGGTCGGCCCGCTGCCGGGCGGCCTCCAGCACGCCGCGCGCCTCGGCTTCGGCCGCCCGCCGGAGTCCCGCCTCGGACACCAGCCGCTCGGACTCGGCCCGGGCCGCGGTCAGCAGCCGGTCTGCCTTCGCCGTGGCCGCGCCGAGCAGCCGGTCTGCCTCGGCCCTGGCGTCCCCGGTCACCCGGTCGCGCCGGTCCCGGGCCTGCCCGAGCAGCTCCTGGCGGGCGACGAGCACCTCGCGGGCGTCCTCCAGCGCCTTGGGCAGCGCCGCCCGCAGCTCGTCGAGCAGGTCGAGCACCTGCTCGCGCGGCAATACACAGGACGCGGACAGGGGCAGCGCCCGGGCCGACTCGACCAGCGCGACCAACTCGTCGAGCGCGTCCGGCACCCGGCGCATCGCATCACCGGCCACCACGGCCGGAGCCTAGGGCATCTCTCAGCGGCGTTCGGCCAGGCGCGCGGTCAGCCTCTCGTTGACCAGCGGCGGGACCAGCCGGCTGACGTCCCCGCCGTAGGTGGCGACC
Source organism: Mycobacteriales bacterium (assembly GCA_035636875.1). Taxonomy (GTDB): domain Bacteria; phylum Actinomycetota; class Actinomycetes; order Mycobacteriales; family CADCTP01; genus CADCTP01. Next base: position 687 of record DASPYH010000184.1, read on the forward strand.
TCCTTGACCAGGCTGGAGGACAGGAAGCTGAACTCCGGGTTGGTCGACATGAACAGCGTCTCCACCTGCGCCAGCCCGTGGTTCATCTGCGCCATCTGCAGCTCGTAGTCGAAGTCGCTGACCGCGCGCAGGCCCTTGACGATCGCCGAGATGCCGTGCGCGCGGCAGTAGTCCACCAGCAGCCCGTGAAAGGAATCGATGCGGACGTTGCCGTACTCGCGGGTCACGGCGGTGAGCATGTCGATCCGCTCCTCGACCGTGAACAGGCTCGACTTGTTCTTGTTGACCAGGACGGCCACCACGACCTCGTCGTAGAGCAGGCTGGCCCGGCCGATGATGTCGAGGTGACCGTTGGTCACCGGGTCGAACGACCCCGGACAGACCGCGCGGCGAGCGCCCCGCTCGCCACCTCCGCCCGCGCTCACGAGACTTGACCGTACCAAAGGGTCCCCTCGCCGTAGCGGCGCGACCGCACCGGGCGGACCCCCTCCGGCCAGGTCGGACCCTGCCCCCGGCTGGCCCGCTCGACGACCAGCACGGCGCCCGGCGCCAGCCACTCGTGCCGGGCGAGCAGAGCGAGCGCGGCGTCGAGGTCCGCCCCGGTCAGCGCGTACGGCGGGTCGGCGAAGACGAGGTCGACCTGGCCGCCGGCCGGACCGGCGGCGAGCACTCGCTCGACCCGGTCCCGGCGGACGGTCACCCGGTCGGCGAGCCCCAGCGCGGCGGCGTTGGCAGCGGCCGTGGCGGCGGCGCGGGCGTCGGCGTCGACCAGCACGGCCTCGGCGGCGCCGCGCGACACCGCCTCCAGCCCGACCGCGCCGGAGCCGGCGTACAGGTCGAGTACGCGCGCGCCGTCCAGGTCGACCAGCGCGCCGAGCGCGGCGAACAGCGCCTCGCGGGTACGGTCGGACGTCGGCCGGGTCCGCTCTCCCGCTGGGACGGCCAGCCGCTGGCCGCCCGCCTCCCCGGCGACGATCCTCGGCACGCGGTCCACCCTAGGCGGTAGGCTCCCCGGTTCGTGTCCACCGCCGCCCTGCCCTCGCCCCGGGCGGCGCTGGCACTGGCGGCGGCCGGCTTCCGGCGTTACGGCACGTACCGCCAGGCGGCGCTCGCCGGCGCCTTCACCAACACCGTCTTCGGCGTGGTGAAGGTCTCGATCCTGTTCGCCGCCGCGGCGGCGGCCGGGGGCACGGTCGCCGGCTACGATCGGGCGGCGCTGTCCACCTACACCTGGGTCGCCCAGGGGATGATCGCCGTGCTCGTCCTCTTCGGCAGCACCGAGATCGCGCAGCGGGTGCGCACCGGCGCCATCGCGGTCGAACTCGCCAGGCCGGTCCACCCGGTCGCGGCCTGGCTCGCGGAGGACGTCGGTCGGGCCGGGCAGGCGTGCCTGGTCCGGGTCCGGTCGTGGGCCGGTTCTTCACGTTCGTGGTGCCGGCGGCGTTCACCGCCTACCTGCCGGCGCTGGCGATTCTCGGCCGCGCGGACACCACCGGGCTGCCAGGATGGCTTTCGTGGGTCACGCCGCTGGCGGCGGCGTGGGCGGTCGCGGGGGCCGGGCTGTGCTGGCGGGCCGGCGTGCGCCACTACGTCGGGGCGGGCGGATGAGTGCTCCTGCCGTCGCGAGGGACGGCGAGAGCCTCGTCGAGCTGCGGGACCTGCGGCGCGAGTTCGTGGTCCGCCGGCCGGTCGGGCGGCTGCGGCGGGAGCGCCGGGTGGTGCGGGCCGTCGACGGCATCAGCTTCACCGTGACGCGCGGCGAGTGCGTCGGCTACATCGGCGCGAACGGGGCCGGCAAATCGACGACCATCAAGATGCTCACCGGGATACTGGTGCCCACCGCCGGCTTCGTGCGAGTCGCCGGGCTCGAGCCGGTCCGCCAGCGCCGCGAGCTGGCCCGCCGCATCGGCGTCGTGTTCGGCCAGCGCGGCCAGCTGTGGTGGGACCTGCCGCTGGCCGAGTCCTTCCGGCTGCTCGCGGCGATCCACCGGCTCGCGCCGGCGCGTCGGCGGGAACGGCTGGACCGGTGCGTCTCGCTG
>DASPYH010000185.1:0-5043 GCA_035636875.1 Mycobacteriales bacterium
GCCGGACGCCACCGACCAGCTCGACGGCGTCCCGCTCGAACGACATCCGAGCTCCGCGGCCGTACCCGCCGCGCCGGCGCGCCAGCTCCGCGGCCACCTCGTCGGTGCTGATCCCGACGCCCGCGGGCAGGCCCTCCAGCACGGCGACGAGAGCCGGGCCGTGCGACTCCCCCGCGGTCAGCCAGCGCAGCACGGCACCGATGGTGCCATGCTCAGCCCACCCCGTTCACGGAGAGGTATGCATCAAGTAGGTTCCGGCCGGCCACGACGGCCAGCAGGCCACCGGCGACCAGCCACTGGCCGAACGCCATCTCGTCCTTCCAGCCGGCGCGGCGCAGCGCGAGCAGCACGACCGCCGCCACCGAGCCGATGAGGAAACCGAGGAACACCCCGACCACGACCTGTCCCCAGCCGAGCCAGCCGAGGTAGAGGCCGAGCAGGCCGAGCAGCTTGACGTCGCCGAGGCCGAGGCCGCCGCCGGGGGCGGCCAGCGCGACGAGCAGGGCGAGCCCGCCGACAACGAGCACGGCGAGCAGCGCCCGGCCGAGCGCGCTCCGGTCGTCCTCGGCGGCGGAGGCGACGGCGAGGAGTGCGAGGCCGACCGGGTACGACGGGAGCGTCAGCCGGTCCGGCAGCCGGCGGCAGTCCAGGTCGATCACCGCGAGGACGACGCCGACCGCGCCCAGCCAGAGGTAAGCGGGCAGCTCGGGCTCGGCGCCCACGGCCGCTCCGACGGCGCCGAGCACGGCCGCGGCGAGGGCGGTGACGACGACGGTCCGCCGCCGACTGGCGGGGACGCCGCGCCAGCCACCCGGTGCGAGGACCGGCCCGTCCGCCGGCATCCGCAGCGTCAGCCCGGCCAGGAACGGGCCGAGGAGCAGGCCGAGCAGCCCGCTCCCGACCCCGACCGTGGTCGACATGGGCGGACACGCTACCGGCGCACCGCCGGAGGCCGGGCGGGCCGTCCACACCCTCGCCGCGGCTGCGTCTCTGCTCCGCCTCGCGATGCAGAGCCGGTGGCCGGGGTGGCTGGGCCTCTACCCCGCCTCCGCCTCTGCTCAGCCTCCGCCTCTGCCCCGCCTCGGTCTCTGCTCCGCCCAACGACGCAGTGCCGGAAGCCAGCCGTGGGCTGCGTCTCTGCTCCGGCGTGCGAAGCAGAGACGCAGCCCGGCGGTGCGGGTTGCGCCGCCGCGGCGCCGCTCAGCAGAGGCCGGCGGCGACGCACCTGGCCTTGGCGGCGTTGAACTGGTCCCGGTCGTCGGTGAACAGGTGCCGGCCGCTCCCGTCGGCCTCCAGCACGTAGTAGAGCCACGGGCCTGCGGCCGGAGCCGCCGCGCCGCGCACCGAGTCGAGTCCCGGGTTGGCGATCGGCGTCGGCGGCAGCCCCTTGACCAGCCGGTTGTTGTACGGGGTCCGCTTCGCCAGGTCCGCCGCGGTCAGCACACCGCTGCTGCGGCCCAGCCCGTAGAGCACCGCGGCGTCGACGCCGAGGTAGTAGTCCTGGTCCAGCCGGTTGTAGATCACCCGGGCCACCTTCGCCCGCTCGTCGGCCCGGCGGGTCTCCTTTTCTACCAGCGACGCCACGATGAGCAGCCGGTAAGGGTCGAGGCCGAGGTCCGCGGCGCGGCCGGACAGCCCCGAGGCGTCGACGTTCTGCTTGTACGTCGACACCATCGAGCGCAGCAGCTCCGTGGCCGACGTGCCGGGGTCCACCCGGTAGGTGCTCGGGAACAGGAAGCCCTCGAGGCGGCCCTTCGCGTACGCCGGGAGGCCGAGCGAGGTGGTGTCCTTCGCCGCGGCCTCCAGGTCGGCCAGCGGCAGGCCGGCCTTCTCGGCGACCAGCTTCAGGGTCGCAGCGACCGTCAGCCCCTCCGGGATCGTCACCTTCGACAGCACCCGGGCGGCCGGATCGAGCATCAGCGCCAGCGCGGCGGCGCCGCTCATCTGCCGGCGCAGCCGGTAGGTCCCCGGCTGGATGCCGACGGAGCGTGGATCGCTCTTGGCGGCCTGCCGGAACGCCTTCTCGCTCTTCACCACGCCCTTGCTGAGCAGGGTCGCCGCGATGTCGGTCGCCGTGTCCCCCGGCTCGACCCGCACGAGCACCGACCCGGTGCCCTCGCCCTGGTAGTCCCCCGCCGTACTGAACCGGCCGAGCAGCGAGCGACCACCGAGAAGGGCACCCGCGCCCAGCCCGGCGATGACCAGCAGCGCGAGGAGCGGGACGACCCGGCGTCGGCGCCGGCGGCGCCGACGGTAGGACTCCTCGCGGCGGCGGTCGGACCGGCTGGGCCGGTCGTACGGGTCCTGGGCGAAGAACCCGAGGTCCTGGTGAGCTCGGTAGTTCACTGTGCTCTCCGGGCGCCGTCCAGCCACCCTTGCAGTATGAGGACGGCGGCCGAACGGTCAACGACCGAACGTCCCTTACGTCCCCTTGTGCCCGCCTCTGCCAGCCGCCGGGTAGCGGCAACAGTTGTCAGTCTTTCGTCAGACAGACGGACAGGAATCGGATCGATACGCTCCGCGAGTGCTGCCGCGTACTCCTGGGCCGCCCGCGCCGCCGGGCCGTGCTTGCCGGACAGCGACTTCGGCAGGCCGACGATCACCTCGACGGCCTCCCGGTCGCGCACCAGCCGGGCCAGCCGGGCCAGGTCCGCGCCGCCGGCTCGGTCGCGCGCCAGCGTCGCCAGCGGCGAGGCGAGCACGCCCCCGGGGTCGCTCGCGGCGACGCCGACCCGGACCGTGCCGACGTCGACGCCGATGCGGACCCCGTCCGTCCAGCCTCCCTCGGCGGGCGGCCCGTCCCGCTCGGTGCCGGCCTGATCCGCTCCCGGATCGCTCACGCGGACCCGCCGACCCGCTGCCGGATCACGTGCTCGATCAGCAGCAGGGCCTCCGGGATGCCGTCCGGGTCGGTACCGCCGCCCTGCGCGAGGTCGTCCTTGCCGCCCCCGCGTCCGCCGACCGTCGGCGCCATCGCCGTGACCACGTCACCGGCCGAGATGCCGCGGACCCGGGCCACCTCGTTCGTGGCGACCACGAACGACACCCGACCGTCCACCCGGGACACCAGCGCGACCACGCCCGGCCGGCCCGGGTCGAGCCGGCCGCGCACGTCCAGGGCGAGCGTGCGCAGCTCGCCGCTGCCCAGCCCGCCTGGCACCTCCGCGGCGACCACCCCGACGCCGGCCACGTCCCGCGCCGCCGCCGCCAGCGCGCCGGCACCGGCCAGCACCGACTCGGCACGCAGCCGCTCCAGCTCCTTCTCCGCGGTGCGCAACCGGTCCACGAGCGACTGGACCCGCTCCGGCACCTGGTCGGCCGGCGCCTTGAGCGCATCGGCGAGCCCGGTGACCAGCAGGTGCTCGCGGGCCAGGAAGCGGAAAGCGTCCAGCCCGACCAGCGCCTCCACCCGGCGTACCCCGGAGCCGATGGACGCCTCGCTGAGCAGCTTCACCAGCCCGATGTGCGAGGAGCGGGGGACGTGCGTGCCGCCGCACAGCTCACGCGAGTAGTCGCCGATCTCGACGATTCGCACCTGGTCGCCGTACTTCTCGCCAAACATCGCCAGCGCGCCGATCCGGCGGGCCTCGTCCTGCGAGGTGAGGAAGGCCTGCACCTCCAGGTCCCGCGCGAGCACCTCGTTGATCTCCTCCTCGACGTCGGTGAGCACCGACGTCGGCACGCCCGTCGGCGAGGAGAAGTCGAACCGGAGGCGGCCCGGCGCGTTGAGCGAGCCTGCCTGCGCCGCGCTGTCGCCGAGCGCCCCCCGCAGCGCGCTGTGCAGCATGTGGGTGGCGGAGTGGCTGCGCGACACCGAGCGCCTGCGGTCCACGTCCACCGCCGCGTGCGCCTCGTCGCCGGGCCGTAGCGCACCGGACAGCACCCGCGCGCGGTGCACGGTCAACCCGGGCACCGGCTGCTGCACGTCGAACACATCGAGCTCCGCGTCCCGGGAGCCGGAGCGGACCGCGATGCGGCCGGTGTCGGCCAGCTGGCCGCCGCCCTCGGCGTAGAATGGGGTCGCGTCCAGCACGACCTCGACCTCGTCGCCCTCGCCGGCCTCGGGGAGCGCCGTCCCGCCGGACAGCAGGCCGGTGACCCGGGCCTCCTGCTCGGTCTCCGTGTAGCCGGTGAAGCGCGACCCGCCCGCCGAGTCGAGCACCGCCCGGTACGCCGACACGTCCGAGCCACCGGTCTTGCGTGCCTGCGCGTCCGCCTTCGCCCGCTGCCGCTGCTGGGCCATCAGCCGCCGGAAGCCGTCCTCGTCGACCGACAGGCCCTGCTCGGCCGCCATCTCCAGGGTCAGGTCGATCGGGAAGCCGTACGTGTCGTGCAGCTGGAAGGCCCGGTCGCCGGGCAGCTGGCTGCCGCCGGCCTGCTTCGTCTCCCGCACCGCCGTCTCCAGGATCGCGGTGCCCGAGCGCAGCGTCTGCGCGAACGCCTCCTCCTCGCCATAGGCGTAAGTCGATATGCGGGCGAAGTCTGTCGCCACCTCCGGGTACGACGGAGCCATGCGGTCGCGAGCGACCGGCAGCAGCTCGGACAGGATCGGCCCGCGGTGGCCGAGCAGCCGGACCGAGCGGATCACCCGGCGCAGCAACCGGCGCAGGACGTAGCCGCGCCCCTCGTTGGACGGCGTGACCCCGTCGGCGAGGATCATCAGCGCGGACCGGACGTGGTCGGCGACCACCCGCAGCCGGACGTCGGCGTCGTGATCCTCGCCGTACCGCTTGCCGGTGATCTCCGCCGCCCGCTGCAGGATCGGGAAGACCTCGTCGATCTCGTACAGGTTTTCCTTGCCCTGCAGCAGGACGGCCATCCGCTCGACGCCCATGCCGGTGTCGATGTTCTTCGCCGGCAGCTCGCCGAGGATCGGGTAGTCCTCCTTGCCCGACCCCGGCCCCCGCTCGTACTGCATGAACACGAGGTTCCACACCTCGAGGTAGCGCTCCTCGTCGACGGCCGGCCCGCCGTCCGGCCCGTGCTCCGGGCCGCGGTCGAAGTAGATCTCCGAGCACGGGCCGCACGGGCCGGGCACGCCCA
>DASPYH010000186.1:0-2694 GCA_035636875.1 Mycobacteriales bacterium
CGCCAGGACCAACTCGGGCGGCAGCCGGACGTCCGGGTCCGTGCACGACTGGATCACCGACCGGGCGAGGTCGTGGATGCGCACGCCTCGTGACCGGGTGGCGCGTCGCAGGTGCTCGAACGCGTCCTGCGGCGGCATTCGCCACCGCTCGGTGAGCACGCCGATCGCCTGCTCCACCACCACCCTGGACGCCAGCGCGTGCTCCAACTGATGGACCGACGCGCGCAGCCGGCCGAGCTCGTCGAGCCTTCCCGCCGGGCGCGGCGGCCGGGGGCCCGGGACGGCGGTCCCGGCCAGCAGGTCGGCCAGCGCCAGCGCCTCGTCGAGCTCCTCGACGGTGTCCTCCTGCGGCGGTCGGACGGGGTCGTCCGCCGTGTCGGACTGCGGCGGCTCAACCGGGCGTTCCACCCGCCAGCCCGCCGTCGTGCGCCGGATCACCACGTCTCCGGGCGGCTTCTCCTCGGTTCCGGCTGCGGCGCGTCGCCCCGGTTCGGCGGCCCCGCGGTCACCCACACCTGCACCTCCACCCGACGCGAAACGAGTCGCGACGCCGCTCGCCGGGGCCCCCGGTTGGCCACGCTACGTCGTCGCCCGGACACACTATCCCCCGGCTCGGGCGGTGGGCAGAGGCAAAGCAGGATCAGCTATGCCGCGAGCGCAGCCTTCACCTGATCGATGGACGGATTGGTGAGCGCGGCGCCGTCCGGGAGGACGACGGTCGGCACCGTACGGTTGCCTCCGTTGACCCGCATGACACGCTCCGCAGCGTCCGGGTCGGACTCGATGTCGACCTCCGCGTACGCGATCCCCTCGCGGTCCAGCATCCGCTTGAGGCGCATGCAATATCCGCACCAGGTGGTCGAGTACATCGTGAGCATCGAGATCCTCCGTCCGGGTTGCTGCACCCGGTGCCAGAACACACCGGGACCGGTCGCTCTTCCTCACCTACCCTCCTGGGAGGATTCCGTCCCGTGGACCCAGTCGCGGAGCCAGTCGTGGACCCAGTCGACGGCCTCGCCGACACCCGCGCCGAGGCCGTGCTCGCGGGGCTCGACCCCGAGCAGGAGCAGGCGGCGCGGGCGGTCCGCGGCCCGGTGTGCATCCTCGCCGGGGCCGGAACGGGCAAGACCCGGACCATCACACACCGCATCGCCTACGCCGTGCGCTCCGGCACCGTCCCCGCCGGCCAGTTGCTCGCGGTGACGTTCACCGCCCGCGCGGCGGGCGAGATGCGCACCCGGCTGCGCGCGCTGGGGGTGGGAGCCGGGGGGGCGGGCGGGACAGTCGGGGTGCAGGCGCTGACGTTCCACGCCGCGGCGCTGCGGCAGTTGCGTTACTTCGGTCCCCGGGTGCTCGGCGGGCCGGTGCCCGACCTCGTGGACAACAAGATCCGGCTGGTCGCCTCCGCGGCCGGGCGGGCCGGCGTACGCGAGACGAACCGGACAGCGCTGCGCGACCTCGCCGCCGAGGTGGAGTGGGCGAAGGTGGCGCTGTGCCCACCGGAGCAGTACGTGGCGCGGGCCGCCGAGGCCGGCCGGGAACCGCCGATCGAGGCCTCGTCCGTTGTCGCGGTGATGCTCGCGTACGAGCAGGTCAAGGCACGCTCCGGACTGCTGGACTTCGAGGACCTGCTGCTGGTCACCGCGGCCGCGATCGAGGAGCACCGCGACGTCGCCGAGGAGATCCGCTCGCGCTACCGGCACTTCGTGGTGGACGAGTACCAGGACGTCAGCCCGCTGCAGCAGCGACTGCTGGACGCCTGGCTCGGCGGCAGGGACGACCTGTGCGTGGTCGGCGACCCCAACCAGACGATCTACTCCTTTACCGGCGCCACCCCGTCCTACCTGCTCGACTTCCCCCGGCGGCACAGCGGCGCCACGGTGGTCCGGCTGGTCCGCGACTACCGGTCAACGCCGCAGGTCGTCGGCTTGGCCAACCGGGTGCTCGGCCGGCGCTCGTCGCTGCGGCTCGTCGGCCAGCGGCGGCCAGGCCCGGAGCCGACGTACCGGGAGTACGACGACGAGCCGGCCGAGGCGGCCGCGGTCGCGGCGGCGTGCCGGGAGCAGATCGCCGCGGGCACGGCGGCGAGCGAGCTAGCGGTGCTGTTCCGGGTCAACGCGCAGTCGGAGGCGTACGAGCGGGCGCTCGCGGAGGCCGCCGTGCCGTACCTGCTGCGCGGCGGGGAGCGGTTCTTCGCCCGGACCGAGATCCGGGAGGCGGTTCTGCTGCTGCGCGGCGCGGTCCGTTCGGCCGAGTCCGGCCTGAAGCTGGCCGACCTGGTGCGTGACGTGCTGTCCGGGCTGGGCTGGGCGGCGTCCGCGCCGCCGCCGGGTGGCGCCGCGCGGGAGCGGTGGGAGTCGCTGGCCGCGCTGGTCGCCGTCGCCGAGGAGCTCGCGGCCGTGCAGCCGGAGGCCGGACTGGGTGACCTGGTCGCCGAGCTGGACCAGCGGGCCGCGGCGCAGCACGCGCCGACCGTGCAAGGCGTCACGCTGGCGTCACTGCACGCCGCCAAGGGGCTGGAGTGGGACTCGGTCTTCCTGGTCGGGCTGGTCGAGGGCACGCTGCCCATCCAGCACGCGGTGACCGACGAGCAGGTCGACGAGGAGCGGCGGCTGCTGTACGTGGGCGTGACCCGGGCGCGGGAGCGGGTCGCGCTGTCGTGGTCGCTGTCGCGGACGCCGGGCGGCCGGCGGG
>DASPYH010000187.1:0-4484 GCA_035636875.1 Mycobacteriales bacterium
GACCTTCCGTTCCTGGACGCGGCGGACGTGCTGGACCTGCGGGCCGCGCTGGATGCCGATCCGGGCGCGGCGGCCGCGGTGCTTGTCGACGACGGCCGTCGGGACCAGCCGCTCTGCTCGGTCTGGCGGACCGGGGCGCTGCGGGCGGCGGTGGCGGCGGTCGGCGGCCCGGCCGGGGTGCCGATGCGCGCCGTGCTGGCCGCCGCCGGTCCGGTGGTGCGCCGCGCGCCGGAAGCCCGGGACGGGCCGCCGCCGTGGTTCGACTGCGACACGGACGAGGACCTGAGGACCGCCCGGGGATGGGTCGAGTGAAGGGAGCGGCGTGAGCACGCTGGAGGAGTGGACCGCGGCGGTCTGCGCCGAACTCGGCATCGCCGACGCGGTCGACGGCCGGCAGACGGTCGACCTGGTACTGGACCTCGCCCGCGACGTGGCGCACGGGGTGGCGCGGCCAGCGGCGCCGCTGACCGCGTACCTGGTCGGCCTCGCCGTGGGCCGGGCCGACGACCCGTCCGCGGCGAGGGAGCTTGCGGCCCGGGTGGCGCGGCTCGCGCACGGCTGGCCGGAGCGCGGCGAGCCGGGGCCGCCCGAGCGGGCCGGGCCCGGGTCGGGGGAACGGGCGGATCCGGGGCCGCGGGGTGGGTCGGGGTCCGGGCCACGGGGTCGGCTCGGGGCGGGAGAGCGCGGCCAGCCGGGGCCCGGGGATCGCCGCGGGCCCGGGGCTCCGGAGCGGGCCGGGCCGGGGTGACGTCCTGGGCGGAGGCCCGCAAGGCGGCGCACGCCGCTGCCTCGCCGCTGCCGCCGGTGAACGTACCGATCGGCCCGGTCGGCGGTGGGCCGGTGACCGCGGTCGGCACCACCCTGGCCGAACCGCTGCGGGCGGTGACGGCGGTGCCCGCCTTCGACTGCTCGGCGATGGACGGGTACGCGCTCGGCGCGCTGGGCGGACCCTGGCGGGTGGTGGGGCGCGTGCTGGCGGGACCGGTCCGTGCCGACGTGGCCACCTCACCACTCGGCCCCCGGGAGGCCGTCGAGGTGGCGACCGGCGCCGCGGTCCCGCCCGGCACCGCCGCGGTCCTGCCGTACGAGCTGGCCGACCGGCGCGGCGACCGGCTGGAGCCGACCGCGCCGCCGCACCAGGGGCGGCACGTCCGGCGTACCGGTGAGGACGTTCCGCTCGGGGCCGACCTGCTGCCCGCCGGCACCCCGGTCACCCCGACGGTCGTCGGCCTGGCGGCTGCGGCTGGCCTCGACTCGCTCACCGTCCACCCTCGGGCCCGCGTCGCCGCGTTGCTCACCGGGGACGAGTTGGTGCACACCGGCGGGTCCGGCGCAGGGCTGGTGCGTGACGCGGTCGGCCCGGCGTTGCCGGGCTGGGTGCGCGCGCTCGGTGGTGACCTGCTGACCGCCCGGCCGGTGCCGGACGCGGACGCGGACCTGCTCACGACCGCGATCCGTGCGGCCGGCGGCGACGTCGTCCTCACCAGCGGCGGCGCCGGCACCGGACCGGCCGACCTGGTCGGGCCCGCGCTGGTCCGGCTCGGCGCCCAGCCGGTCGTCGACAGCGTCGACGTCCGCCCCGGTCACCCCCAGCGGCTCGCCCTGCTGCCTGACGGCCGGTGGCTGGTCGCGCTGCCGGGCAACCCGTATGCCGGGTTGGTGGCCGCGCTCACCCTGCTCGGCCCGCTGCTCGGGGGACTGGGCGGCCGGCCGCAGCCGGAGCTACCCACCGCCCCGCTCGCCGCGTCCGCCATGGACCTGCACGGCACCGCCACCCGGATCCTGCCCGTCCGGCGCACCGCGGCAGGCACCCTTGAGCGGCTGGGCCGCGACCGCCCCAGCAACCTGTGGGGCGCCGCGCTCGCCGACGGCTTCGCCGTCATACCGCCCGGCTGGCGGGGCGAGCCGGTCGCCCTGCTCGCCCCGCCAGCCTGACGGCCGCCCCGGCCTACGCCGTCGAGCCCGACTGGATGAGCGCGAACACCGCGCCCTGAGGATCGGACGCGACCAGCATCGGGCCCTGCGGGGTGTCGATCGGACCGTCGATGACCCGGCCGCCGAGCTCGGTCACCCGGGACGCGGCGGCGTTGGCGTCGGCGACCTCGAAGTAGACCAGCCAGTAGGGCGGCTGGCCGCTGTCCGGCTGCTGCTGCATCGCGCCGCCAGCGGTCCGCCCGTCGACCTGCAGGAGCTTGTAGACCATCCCGGAGCCGCCGGTGTCCATGTCGCTCCAACCGACGCCGACGATCGCCGAGTAGAACGCCGTCGCCCGGTCCAGGTCGGGCGTGGCCAGCTCGTGCCAGACCATCGTGCCGGGCTCGTTGACCAGCTCGGCACCGGTGTGCCTGCCGGACTGCCACAGCCCGAAGAACGCGCCGGTCGGGTCGGTCGCGACCGCCATCCGGCCCTCCTCCCCGACGGACATCGGAGGCATCGCCAGCGTGCCGCCCTGCTGCGGCACCGCCTCGGCCACCTTGTCCACGTCGTCGGCGGCCAGGTAGGTCGTCCAGGCCGCCGGCGCCGCCGGGTCTTGCTGCGCGCCCACCCCCGCCACGGTCTTTCCTCGCAGCAGCGCCTGCGCGTAGCCGCCGAACTGCGGATCGGGGTTGACGTCGAAGTCCCACCCGAACAGGCCGCCGTAGAACTGCCGCGCGCCTTCCGGGTCGCTGGTGGCGAGATCCGCCCAGGACGGCGTGCCCTGCGGGTAACCAGTCCGCTCACTCATCGTTCGTCCTCCCGTCGGTCACGACTTTCGGATGCGGTGTGAGCCTGCCACCGACCACCGACAGAATCGGGGCCTACCCGACCGGGCCCGACCGAAGCCCGAACAGCCCCCGGAAAGTCGTCCGCAGCACCGGCTCCTCGCCGCGCAGCAGCTCGCCGCGCAGCACCACGGTGCCCCTCCCCGGGCGGGTCGCCGACCGTGCCGACTCGAGCACGGTCAGCCGACCGGACAGCAGGTCGCCGGCGCGCACCGGGGCGAGCCAGCGCAGCTCGGACAGCCCCGGCGAGCCCTGGCTGGTCGAGTCCGCCAGCACGCGGTCCACGTACAGCCGCATGAACAGCGAGGCGGTGAACCAGCCACTGGCGATGATCCCCCCGAACGTGCTCCGCGCCGCCGCGTCCGAGTCCAGGTGGAACGGCTGCGGGTCGAACCGGCGTGCGAACGCGAGCATCTCCTCCTCGTCCACCTCGACCGACCCGAGGTCGAACCGGTCGCCCGGCCGCAGGTCCTCGAAGTGCACTGTCACGCCGCGCAGGGTAACGGGGCGGCGACCAGCGATACTGGCGGAGTGATCTGCCAGCAGTGTGCCGTGGGCGTGACCCCGTGACGACCGTGCTGCTCGCCGAGGACGACGCGGCGATTGCCGACCCCCTCACGCGAGCGCTGCAACGCGAGGGCTACGAGGTGGTGGTCCGGCCGGACGGGGAAGGAGCCCTGGCCGCGGCGCTGTCCGGAGACGTCGGGCTGGTCGTCCTGGACCTCGGCCTGCCGGACATGGACGGCCTGGAGGTCTGCCGGCGGCTGCGGGCCGCGCGCTCGGCCCTGCCGGTGCTCGTGCTCACCGCCCGCACCGACGAGATCGACCTGGTCGTCGGGCTGGACGCGGGCGCGGACGACTACGTCGGCAAGCCGTTCCGGCTGGCCGAGCTGCTCGCCCGGGTCCGGGCGCTGCTGCGGCGCCGCTCCGGGGAGGTGCTGGCCGCCAACGGCGTGCGGATGGAGGTCGCCTCCCGGCGGGTCTGGCAGGACGAAGTCGAGCTGCACCTGTCCAACAAGGAGTACGAGCTGCTGCGGGTGCTGCTGGAGGAGGCCGGCTCGGTGGTCACCCGGGAGCGGATCATGCTCGAGGTCTGGGGGGACGCGGAGGGCGGCGCGTCCAAGACGCTGGACATGCACGTGTCCTGGCTGCGCCGCAAGCTCAGCGACGATCCGCAGCGGTCCCGCCTGCTCACCACCGTGCGGGGGGTCGGCTTCCGCTTCGAGCGGGATTAGTAGCGGCGCGGGCCGGCGAGGGGTCGGGCCGGCGCGGCGCGCAGGAGGCCTGGCGCCGGACCGGGCGGGACAGGCGGGCCTCAGCCAGGCGGACGCGGAGGGAGGGCACCAGTGCGGCGGCGGCTGCTGTCGGCGACGCTCGCCGTGGTGGCGGTGTCCGTGCTCTCTCTCGGCCTGCCGTTGCTGCTGGTCACGGTCAGGCTGATCGCGGACAGCGCGCGCACCGAGCTGCTGCGGCAGGTGCAGACGGTCTCGGTCGTCGTCGAGGACTCGCCCGGTCCGCCGGCGGTCGAGCAGCTGACCCGGCTGGTTCCCGCCGGCGAGCAGGTCCGGGTCACCCTGCCGGACGGCACCGTGCTCCGCGCCGGCCCCGACCCCGGCACCGACCCGTACGCGGCGGTCGCCCCGCTGCCAGCCGGCGGCGCGGTGACCCTGTTCCGCCCGGCCGCGAGCGTCCGCGCCCGGCAGTGGCGAGCCGGCCTCGCGG
>DASPYH010000188.1:0-4052 GCA_035636875.1 Mycobacteriales bacterium
TCGCTGGTGGTGCGCGGCGCCCGGGTCGAGCTGGATCTGTCCGGGGCGATCGACGTTGCCGCGGAGCGGGCCCGGCTGTCCAGGGACCTCGCCGCGGCGCAGAGGGAGCTGCAGACCTCGACGGCCAAGCTGGCCAACGCCGCCTTCGTCGCCAGGGCGCCCGAGCCGGTAGTGGCGAAGGTGCGCGCCAGGCTGGTCGCGGCCGAGGCATCCGTGACCCGGATCTCCGCCCAGCTCGACGCCCTGCCCCGGTCGTGACGATGCGCAGCGGGCCCGCGCCGCAGGACGTGCTCGACCGGGCGGACATGGCCCGGGTCGAGGCCGAGCTGCGCGAACGCTGGCCGGAGTCGCGGCTCGAGCCGTCGCTGGACCGGATCCGGGCGCTGGTCGACCTGCTCGGCGACCCTCAGCGCGCGTACCCGGTGATCCATGTCGGCGGCACCAACGGCAAGACCTCCACCGCCCGCATGATCGACGCGCTGCTGCGGGGCTTCGGCCTGCGGATCGGCCGCTTCACCAGCCCGCACCTGTCCTCGGTGCGGGAACGGATCAGCCTGGACGGGGAGCCGATCAGCACTCGACGCTTCGTCGACACCTACGACGACATCAGGCCCTTCCTCGAGCTCGTGGACAAGGAGCAGCCAGTTCGGTTGTCCTACTTCGAGGTGCTCACCGCGATGGCCTTCGCCGCCTTCGCGGAGGCCCCGGTGGACGTCGCGGTGGTCGAGGTCGGCATGGGCGGGTCCTGGGACTCGACCAACGTGGCGGAGGGCAGGGTCGCCGTCGTGACCCCCATCGCGCTCGACCACACCAGCTACCTGGGCGACACCGTGGACAAGATCGCAACCGAGAAGGCGGGCATCATCAAGCCCGGCTCGGTGGCCGTGCTCGCCGCACAGCCACCGGAGGCTGCCGAGGTGCTGCTGCGCCGGGTCGGCGACGTCGGGGCGACCGTGGCGCGGGAGGGATCCGAGTTCGGTGTGGTCGGACGGGGCGTCGCCGTCGGCGGCCAGGTGCTGGGGGTGCAGGGACTCGGCGGGGTGTACGACGAGCTCTTCCTGCCGCTGCACGGCGCCTACCAGGCGGAGAACGCGGCGGTGGCGATCGCCTCCGTCGAGGCGTTCCTCGGCGCCAGCGCGGACACCGGCGTGATCGACAGGGACGTGGTGCGGGAGGCGCTGGTCGCGGTCAGCTCGCCCGGCCGGATGGAAGCCGTGCGCAGCGCCCCGACGGTGCTCGTCGACGCCGCGCACAACCCGCACGGGATGGCGGCCACGGTCGCCGCGCTGCAGGAGTCGTTCTCGTTCCGCCGGCTGGTCGGCATCGTCGCCGTTCTCGGCGACAAGGACGTGCGCGGCATGCTGGCGGAGCTGGAGCCCGTGCTGGACGAGATCGTGGTCACCGAGAACTCCTCGCCGCGCCGGATGCCGGTGGACGATCTGGCGGCGCTCGCCGTCGAGGTCTTCGGTGCCGACCGGGTCGCGGTCGAGCCCCGGCTCGACGATGCGCTGGAGACCGCGGTACGGCTCGCCGAGGAGGGGGAGGACCAGCTCGGCGGGTCGGGCGTGCTGGTGACCGGCTCGGTGGTCACGGCCGGCGAGGCGCGGACGCTGCTCGCCGGGGGCGGCAACCAGCGGTGAGCGAGCCGCCGGACAGGCCGGCAGAGCCGCCCGAGTCCAAGCCGGCAGGGCCAGCCGAGCGGTCGGACCGGCCGGCGGAGCCCGCCGGGCCGCTCGACGGGCTGGAAGGGCCGGCCGGACAGGAGAGCGGCGACGAGCTGGACGCCGAGGTGCGCGAGGCGACCGACCCCGCCGTCCGCCGGGCGCGGATCGAGCGGGCGGCGAGCGCGACGCTCGCCGCGGCACTCTGCCTGGAGGCGCTCACCGTGCTCTTCGTACCGCGAGCCATCGCCCCGGTCAGCGGCGCCGGTCTCACCGGCGCCCGGCTGGCGGTCCTGCTGGCGCTGGTGCTCGCGCTGCTGGTCGCGGCCTCCCTGCAGCGCTCGAGTGCCGGCGTCGCGCTCGGCTCGCTGCTGCAGGTCGCCGTGGTCGCCACCGGCCTGCTGGTCGGCGCCATGTACGTGCTCGGCCTGCTCTTCGGCGCGGTGTGGGTCTACCTCCTGCGCGTACGCCGGGGCCTGATCGCCGGACCGGGCGGTCGCTAGAGCGGCCGCCCCTCCTCGTCCGGCTCGAGCGGGCTGACGCCCTAGGCTGACCCCGGCACCGCAGCCGAGCCCGAGTCCGGAGGAGCCACCGTGGAGATCGAGCGCACCCTGGTCCTCGTCAAGCCGGACGGCGTCGCCCGCGGCCTGATCGGCGACGTCGTGGCCCGCGTCGAGCGCAAGGGCCTGCGTTTCGTGGCGCTGGAGCTGCGCACGCTGGAGCGGGAGACCGCCGAGACCCACTACGCGGAGCACCGGGAGAAGCCCTTCTTCGCTCCGCTGGTGGAGTTCATCACCTCCGGGCCGCTGGTGGCCGCCGTCGTCGAGGGCCAGCGCGCGGTCGAGGCGTTCCGCCAGCTCGCCGGAGCCACCGACCCACTGAAGGCGGCACCCGGCAGCATCCGCGCCGACCACGCGCTCGAGGTCCAGAACAACATCGTGCACGGGTCCGACTCGCCCGAGTCGGCCAAGCGGGAGATCCAGCTCTTCTTCCCGGGCCTCTGAGGCGACGGGTCGGCCGGCGCCCCGACAGCGCACCTCGGCGGTAGCTGCGACCGGCTCGCGCCCCGGGTGAAACTCGGCGGCGTTCTGTCGGACGGTCTCGGTAGCGTCAGCGCCATGACCGAGACGCCCATCGAGCCGCTGGTCCTCGCCCGCGACCTGACCAAGCGCTTCGGCGACTTCGTCGCCGTCGACGGCATCGACGTCGAGGTCCGCCGGGGCGAGGCGTTCGGCTTCCTCGGTCCCAACGGCGCCGGCAAGAGCTCGACGATGCGCATGATCGGCTGCGTCTCTCCGGTGACCAGTGGCACGCTGCGCGTCCTCGGCCAGGACCCGGCGACCGACGGCTCGCGGATCCGGGCCCGGCTCGGCGTGGTCCCGCAGGAGGACTCGCTCGACCTGGAGCTCACCGTCCGGGAAAACCTGCTGGTCTACGGGCGCTATTTCGGGCTGTCGCGGCCGGTGGTCCGGGAGCGGGCCGACCGCCTGCTGGAGTTCGTGCAGCTCGCGGATCGTGCCGACAGCAAGGTCGAGCCGCTCTCCGGCGGGATGAAGCGCCGGCTCACGATCGCGCGCAGCCTCGTGAACGAGCCGGAGCTGATGCTGCTCGACGAACCCACGACCGGCCTGGATCCGCAGGCGCGGCATGCGCTGTGGGACCGGCTGTTCCGGCTCAAACGGCAGGGCGTGACGCTGATCCTGACCACGCACTACATGGACGAGGCGGAGCAGCTCTGCGACCGGCTGGTGGTGATGGACAAGGCCCGGATCGTCGCCGAGGGGTCGCCGCCCGAGCTGATCGGGCGCTACTCCAGCCGCGAGGTCGTCGAGGTCCGCTTCCATCCAGACGAGCATGAGGCGATGGCCGGCAAGCTCTCCGACGTCGCCGAGCGGGTGGAGGTGCTTCCCGACCGCCTGCTGCTCTATACCGACACCGGCGACGCCGCCGCGTCCGTGGTGCACGAGCGCGGGTTGCGGCCGATCGGCGTGCTGGTGCGCCGGTCCACGCTGGAGGACGTCTTCCTCCGGCTGACCGGCCGGACCCTGGTCGACTGAGGGGAGGGTCGATGTCCACGCTCGGCGCACCGCTGGCGCTGCGGTCCCTCGAATACTGGCTCTTTCAGTACAAGCGGACCTGGCGCGGCTCGGTGGTGAGCACGGTGCTGTTCCCGGTCCTGTTCCTCGCTTCGATGGGGCTCGGTCTCGGCGCGCTCGTCGACTCGTCCGCCTCCCGTGGCGTCGACGGCCTGCCCTACCTGGTCTTCCTCGCGCCCGGCCTGCTCGCCGCGACGGCGATGCAGACCGGCGTCGGCGAGTCGACCTATCCGGTGATGGGCGCCATCAAGTGGTTCAAGAC
Source organism: Mycobacteriales bacterium (assembly GCA_035636875.1). Lineage (GTDB taxonomy): Bacteria > Actinomycetota > Actinomycetes > Mycobacteriales > CADCTP01 > CADCTP01. The sequence continues at coordinate 4,020 of DASPYH010000188.1, forward strand.
CTATCTGGCGATGCTCGCCACCCCGCTTGGCGT